>JASJAZ010000074.1 GCA_030066785.1 Desulfobacterales bacterium
TATTTTAGAAGAAAAAAATGCGATCGAATTGAAGAATACCGATTTCGCATTCAGCTTTGCGCTTGCGTTGGAAAAGAAAGGGTTATTTAATCCCGCTCTGTATCTTTTTCACACCATCAAAAAGATCGATCCGCGATTTCCAGATATTGATGGTAAGATTAAAACCGCGCAGAATCTCTTGGCCGCCGCCGCCCAAAAGCAAAAGGCTGAAGCCGAAGCGATTCAACGTGCTAAAATTACACCGCACCCTGAAAAAGTCTCCCTACTAAAGGGGTTGATAGCCGCATTCAGAAGCATTTTCTCAAAGTCTCAATCGTAACGCGCAATCTTATTAGCTGTGAGCCGGTCGAAAGGCCTATTGATTAAACCACATTCGCGCGCAATTCTAAGAATTTGCGTGTTAAAAGGTGCGCTTGATGCCGCAACTGCACTCAATCATTATACATTAGATGGTAAATGTTTCTGTTTTGTACAGTCGCATTTTTTCTTGTGGCAGGTATGAAATGTTTCTGCTTCCCCATGGGAACGGCCTTTAATAAAAAACACGAGGCCAAATAAACCGAAAACCACACAGGTCACAAGCAACACCATCAAAAATTCAACCATGAACCGTCCCCTGTATATCCATTAAATGGTCATTCCACCGATTTTAACCACTAAATACGCAACATCAAGCAATTAAATCGTCATCCTGAACCTATATTAAGAAAATTTAGCATTGCAGTTCAATGGATCTTTCGCATGCATTAAAAGGAAAGTCGGGGTATCTGGTCGATGTATCTGTATTGCTTTAACTTGGTTAAAATCCAATCTACTTTCCATTTCAACCAGGGGCTATGCCCCGTAGGCTTAACTTTTAGCGGACGTGGCAACACGGCTGCCAATCGCACCATTTCTTCAAGTTTTAATTGGCTGACATCTTTGCGGAAGTAATATTGCGATGCCGCTTGAACGCCAAAAATTCCTGGTCCAAATTCAACGATGTTTAAATAAATATGAAAAATCCGATCTTTGGTCAGCTTGTTTTCAAGCCGGCGGGCGATGAGGTATTCTTTGAGTTTACGCCAGAGGCTTTTCTCAGTGGACAGATATAAATTTTTAGCAACCTGTTGGGTAATGGTGCTGGCGCCACGGGCAAATCGCCTGGCTTTTAAATCTTTGATAATAGCGGCTTTTAGCTCCCCGTAATCAACGCCATTATGCCAGTAAAATCCGGCATCTTCTGAAATTCGGACGGCATCTTTCAATAATTTGGGAATTCTCGCAAATGCCACCCAGCGTTGGTGAACACGATAAGATCGTTGGGCAAGACGTGCCTCATTTTTCCGCTGTTCGATAATGGCGGTGGTTGGGGGATTATGTGATTTGAGCACGGAAACATCCGGCAGGCGCAGATAAATGAAGCCGAAAAGACCTGCAACTAAAAACACCAAAATTAAAGATATGATGGCGATTAATCGCCATGGATGTAACACTAGCAAACACGAACTCCTACTTACGTTTCAATAGGAAGCCGCCTTTGAAATAACGGCTCGAAAAGGAATCTAAGCCCAATCTGTTGTAAATCCGTCGGAATAAACGCGCTGAAAATATTATAACCTAAATCGGCGGTTTTAAAAACATTTGGTTCGCAAAGATCGTTTACCGCATGCGCTGGTCCCAATCAAATTCCCGTGCCGTCACGAAATCTTCCATGCGTTGAATGCGCCGGTCAAGGTGTTCAAAACGCCGCTTTAGACGCTGCAGAGCGCGATAACGCGAATGGGTATAGCTATCATAAAATTCCTGTTCATCGTCTGATTGAATCGGTATCGCCGGCGCGGGCTTCATTAATAAAGCCGCCAGCAAATAAAGGCCGGCAAGCGGCCAGAAGCCGGTAAAAACAAATGCTATCACGACAATGGCCCGTGTCCAATTGACTGAAAAATCAAAATAATCAGCAATTCCGCGGCACACCCCCAAGATAGCTCCCTTGCGCGAGCGATAAAGGCCTTTGGTATTTTGTGGTTTAAACGCTTTCATTGGCCGAACCCTTCTTTTCTTGGTCTAATAAGATTGTTTCCAGAGCCTCCACACGATCTTCCATTCGGGACAATCCCTGATATATTTCTTGAATAGTACGCGCCTCATCGGCGCGTTGCTGACGATCTTGAGCAGAACTGCCGCCCTTAATAATCCTAATGGCCAGTAAAATCGTTCCGCCAATTACCGCCAGTAGGAGAATAGATGCCCCGAAAATCAGTGCTAATATCGAAAAAACATCCATAGTTCATCCAATTTGTTTATCTGTTGCCGTGTTAAAATTTAAAACCAATGATTGAGGATGACGCCTTAGAATCTCATTGGTAAAGCCTATTTTTATGTCAGCCGAATCCATTCAAGACAAACACAATTTTTTACGCCAAGAATCGGTTCATTTATCTGTGGGAGATGTAGATGATTGGGCCCCTTTGGATTTAGCCGTTTTTAATGCTTTGAGCTCTTTTTCAATATCCTCATTGGCACCCAGCTTATCGAATTCCTGTTCAAGAGACGTTTTTTTGCCAAAATTTACAAGCTCAGCTTCAGATTCCATGCGGTCAATGCGCTGCTCAAGGCCTTCAAACTTAAGCATTGCCTCAGAACCGTCAACACGCCGGATTTCTCTCTGGGCACGCATTTTTCTACGCGCATGAATATGACGCTGCACAAGCATGCGTTGTTTATCGCGGGCGGCATTGAGCTTCTCTTCCAACTGTTGGATGTCATTCTGGTATTGATTAATGAGATCCTTATGCTCATGCATGTCACTTTCAAGCTTTTGGCCACGGCGGTCATAGCGTCGTTTTTCAATCAACGCTTCACGGGCTAAATCATCGCGGCCTTTGGCAACCGCGATTTCTGCTTTGTCCTGCCAATAATTCGCTCGGCTGTCAAGTTGTTCGCATTCACGCTGAATCTTTTTACTTTCCGCCATAACCCCCGCACAGGCAGCTTTGATCTCAACCAGCGTATCTTCCATTTCCCTAATCATTAATTTAATTAATTTTTCAGGATCTTCGGCACGGTCAAGCATGGCATTGATATTGGAACTGATGATGTCGCGAAATCGTGTGAAAATACCCATGTTGTACCTCCATTTTGTTAATTTACACCGATGTTTTTCACTAAGTATGCCAATTTCATTTTTTGTCTAAATTATAAAGACTTAGTTAAATAACGCCTTGAAACATGATGAATATATATGGTAAATTATACCTATTTTTAGCATAAAAAGCTAAATATTGGTAATTATTGCACTAATTTTATAAGAGGATCTTTCAATGGATGAGGCATTGGGACAATCGGATGTATTTCTGGAATTTCAAGAGCGCCTTTCACAAGTGGCACCCATTGATCGGCCGGTGCTGATTTTGGGGGAGCGTGGCACGGGCAAAGAGTTGGCCGCCGCCCGGCTGCATTATCTATCTCACCGATGGCAGCGACCCTTTATCACCCTAAATTGTGCGGCGCTTTCACCGTCTTTGTTGGAACCGGAATTATTCGGTTTTGAAAAGGGCGCATTCACCGGAGCTATGCAGCGACGCCGAGGGCGGTTTGAGGCCGCCGACAGCGGAACATTATTTCTGGATGAAATCGGTAATTTGCCAATGGTGGTTCAGGAAAAAATTTTGCGGGTTGTGGAGTATCATACGTTTGAGAGGGTGGGAAGCTCCGATACCATCGAGGTCGATGTGCGTATCGTTGCGGCAACCAATGTCAATCTGTTAGCCTTAGCCACGCAAAAAAAGTTTAAGCAAGATCTTTTGGATCGGTTATCCTTCGAGGTTCTAAACATACCACCGCTGCGCAAGCGCTTGGGCGATATCGCTTTACTGGCACATCATTTTGCAACCCGAATGGCTTTCGAGCTAGGTCGCACAGAAATTCCCGTCATAAGTTCCGATGCAATGGCTGCCTTGGAAAATCATCTGTGGCCCGGCAATGTGCGCGAACTCAAAAATGTCGTGGAGCGTGCCGTGTATCGCGCGGATACGAATGAAATTCAACAAATAGTTTTCGATCCCTTCCACTCACCATTTGGCGTCGAATCACCTGCCAGTTTACGCGCAAAAAATAATTCACCAACGTTTGATAGCGATCCGAAATTCGAGAATCTCATGCAGCAGCCGCTGAAAGATGCCGTCTGGCTTTTGAAAAGCAGGATGTTGGAAAACGCGCTGCGACAGACCCAGTTTCATCAGAAAAAAGCCGCTCAAAGATTGGGGCTCACCTATCACCAATTTCGGGGGTTGTACCGGCAATATCAAAACCGATCCAGAAAGGACTAAGTTAGCAAAACATCATACGCTTGGTGTTTTGGATTCAGGCAACGATCATATCTTATAAATGCTGCTGAATCAGTTTTTTTAGTTACTGGGTGAGATCGTTCCCATAATTTTCTGCAGCCGCATCACATCAAGTGTTTTTGAAACCCATCAGAGAAGCCGGATTGCGCGATCAATGCTGTAGATCCGCTTAAGGATGAGTCATGGTTCGTAAGCAACGACGCGTATGACACCGATACTGGCGCCTTGATCGTCAGTGGTGCAGGCATCGCTGACCGATATCACGCGACTTATTTTGTTGTTTTCTAAAAATTGGTTCACCATCCGATCCAATTCTTCCAGCTCATTTTTAGCCTGAAAAATTTTAAGCGGGCTGGCAAATGTCTTTACCTTTACCATGCCGTCACCTCCATTCGTGAATCATTAATCGTAATCTTGTCCCTGCCGAAAATAAATGCACGCCCAGCACCTATTGCTTGGATGCAGTCGGCGAAGGCTTAGAAAACCAGCTATTAAACATTTGCTTCAATGATTTAATCGTGTTTAACTTTTTTGTTTCAGGTACGGTCATTTTCTGAAAAGATTCCTCGTCGCCTTGCCACCATTGAACCGTTTCAAATGTTAATCCCAGGCAAGCCGCAACCGCCGGAATTACCCAATCTTCTGTCAAGAGCTTTTCGCGATTTTTAAGCGCCGCAAAGTAAAGGCTGATCTCATGAATAAACCAATTGTGACTTTCAGCAACAAAGTCAAGCGGGACTGTGATCACTTCTCCCAACTCACTGCCCATATACGGCCGAATGGATTCCTCTGTGAGGCGATGAAACACGCTTTCCAATGCATTTGAAATCGACGGATCGCCCTCTGTATCAATGATAAACGTCAAGGTTAAATAGCCGGGAGCATCACCCCGATAAAATGCCGAAATCTTTAAAACACCTTCTTTGTCAATTTGATCCTTCACCGACAAAGTAAAACCGACGAAAGCGATCATGAGTTCACCCGCTTTTAACGCCAAGGTCGATTTCTTAATATCATATACGGCATTCATATTTTCCTGCTATCCTTTGCGTCTATTATGTCCATTAACGACTCAATTTGGTTCAAACATTTGAAGTAGTAGTAATGCGCTGCCCACTGACTGTCAAATTAAAATCCCACTGACCATAAATCTTTCTTGGAGCAACATCAATATGGTTACTTGATCTGAAATATCTATCGCCGACTCACATACTCAGATATACTTTTACTGTCCGCCCGGTCAATACCAAGGCCGCGGTCTTTATATCGTTCTTTCAGGCAGTGAACAATCGCCTTCATCTCTTCCCATGGATTCATCTGGCAAGGTTCATATCAGTTGTCTCCGGTAATAACGTTTTTAATACCTTGCTTAAGAGCAAAATATTTAATATATAGCAAAAATAAAAATATGTGAGTCAAGATAATAATTGATTGTTTCCATATATTACTTATCATAATAAAAATTGTAAAGTAATACGCAACAAGCGTTATTAAACGGGTGCCAATATGGAAAAAAAACCGCGACGATCGGTAAAACTTGAATTCACTTTGCCCACCGCCACGGCATCGGACCTGCGTGGCAAGCAATCGGTCCGGGCCACCTTCAAATTAACGGCCCAAGCCATTGAAGCACTCAATATTGTAGCCGTGCATCTGGGCATTAAACAGAAATCGCTGTTTGATCATCTGATTGAAGATATGCCCTCGCTGAATACAATCGCGCGTGAGATCAATCGTCGGCGATTTGGCCGTTTGAATCGCGTACAGAAGACCTTTGTAATTAGTCGCAGAACGCTCTCTTGCCTGGATCAAACATCAAAAGATTTTGATACACCGCGCGATGCCCTGGTGGAGTACTCCATTCAACGGCTTTTACCGATAATTGCCAAAGAACGCAAAAAACATCAGAAGCGCAAGCAGCTTCTAAAAGAATTGGCGAGGTTGATCGATCACGGCGAAATGATTCTGGCCCAATCCCAAACCGAATTGGGCAAAGATGACCCGGTTTCAGATAAATTACAGGGCGCTATGGCGATGTGGAAAAACGCCTATCAGTCGATCGATGCGTATGTACAAAGAGGCAAAATTATCGAAGATTTCGTTGCGGAAGCCCTTGAGGGACAATAGGTTCGCTGACAGTTTCAAATTGATTTGGGCAAAAGAGCATTGAAACCGATCACCCCAGAATGTTAAATCAACATCCATGGATCAGCTAACCGCTTGGTTAAAGCTTTATGGTCGCGGCCCCGGAGGTCCACCCCCAAAAGATTTGCCACCATGACGGCCACCGCCATGGCCACCCCTCGGTCGCACATTGATGTTATAGTGATAGCGATCGTAGTAAGGATCGTACCAATAGTCATCATATTCCGGGAATGTCGCTCCTTCAGTGGGAATAAATGGGCGCGGCGACTCACTACTGAATGTTTTTATGGAGCGGCCGCTGGAATCGACATGACGGCGCTGATCTGTTTTTAAATACTCTATAAACTGTAGAACGGCCTCATCACTCAGACCGGACTGCTTTAATTTAGCCACCAATTCAGCCTCTTCCATTACGGTGGGGGTTGCATTGCTATTGTATAAATCCGCCTTGATTGCCGCCATAATCTGTTTATCCGACATGCCGGACTGCTTCATTTGAATAACATCGGCCGAGCCAATCGAACTGGTTTGATTATTCATCAGGTAATCGACAACCTGTTCGGAAACGCCCAGCTCTTTCATTTTCGGAATATCCTGGTATTTCACTAGTGAATTCATCCCGTATACTGGTAGACTGCAGAATAGGATCAATAGCAAACCAATAATTAATTTCCATCGCATGATGTCAGCTCCTCTGCAAAACACTCGGAAAATTAAGGCTTACATTTTAAGTTGCCTACTGGCTATGATCGGCAGACCTAACTCGAATCTTTAGAAATAGAAAAACACAAAAACCATCGCAATACAGCCTGGCTCGTTTTCAGAACGAATCGATAAAATGGGTCTGACCATGCTTGATATTGACAAGCCGATTCAACAAACCTTCTTCTTTTAGCGCCACTCTAATGTCTTGCGGCGGAAAGTGGACCGGCTCATCCCCTAGTCGAAAAGTGCCCCAATGAACAATCATCAAACGCTTGGCCTTAAGCTCTTTGAAGGCCCGGACGGTTTCGGAAGGGCTCGTGTGGCTTTGGGCCATAAACCAGCGCGGCTCATAAGCACCTAAGCTGATAATGGCCAAATCGATATCATATTGATCGCCGATCTGTTCAAACCCGTCAAAATAGGCCGTATCGCCAGATACGTAAATAGTGTAACCATTTGCCGTTTGGATTAGGTAGGATCCCCACAATGATCGATTGGGTCCGATCATCGGGTTGCGCATGGTCCAGTGATTGGCCGGTAGAAGTGTGATGCGTTGTTTATCGCTTTCATAGCTATCGTACCAGTCAAGCTGCCGCCGGTTTTTCATTCCCAGGCTGTTAAACAGGCTATCATATCCCAATGGTGTAATCACGTGGGTGTTGGGGTCGAATTTTTTTAATGACTGGGTGTCCAAGTGATCATAGTGGCCGTGGGTAATTAAAACATGATCGGCCCTGGGTATCTGTTTCAGGTCAAACGCGCAGGGTGTGAAATCTTTGATCAAAAAACCGATACCATCAAATATGGGATCGATGTAGATTATTTTATCGCCGTCTTTAATCATTACACCAGCATGCTTGATAAAGGTGACCGACAGGCCTGAATATTCCATAATGGGTGCCCAATCAATCTTAACTGGCATGAGGGGTTGTTCGCTTAGGTACTTATCATAGGCGTTACGACCGAACTTCCAACGCAGCAACTCCCAAAAGCGCCCTTCACGGGGAATACCTACGGGATTTAAAAAATGCTTGTCGCCATGATGCATTTTTTGGCGGGCAATATCTTTTAAACTGCGCCCGTTGAGCGGTGTGTAATGCAAGGGTGTTTCCGTCAAATCTGCGGTTGCGCCCATCAGCGTCAGTGGAGCCAGAAGCCTCATCATAAAAAGCGATTGTAGGCCTAAAACCATGCGCGTTATGAAATGTCTGCGTGTCATTTTATCCCTGTGCTAATGCTTCTACTGTTTAACAAATAAGCTTAGCACGATTCCTCACCAAATGCCTATCTTATGTCGAACCGTCTTACAGCATGAAATGCTACCAGAATTAGAAATTTTATCGCATTTATATGGACAATATTGATGATTAGTAACGATCATCTAATAATAAACAGTTTCAGCCACAATACAATATGGTAGCTTTATTGTTGATGTCATTGTAAAAATCAGCGACACCGATTAGCGCATCAGACCCATCTTGTTATCAAATTTTCGTTGTCTTGGCGGCATTTGTTGGGGGGTTCTATCTTGGGATTACTTTGACGCTAGCTATAGCTTGCTGCCTATAGCTTGGCGACAACCGTAGGCGGACGCATGACGGAAGTCTGAATCCATTTTTGGCATGAAAAGCAGGGTGTGTTCCCAGTCTGCTTTTACACAGCACCGAGGCTAATTGGCCATCAGCGAGAATCGATTGGAACCTTTGGTGGCTACCAATCAAACAACTTTCGAAAAAGAGATTTGAAGGTTCCCATGTTGGGATGATCGGTCCATCCGGGCAGCGGCGGCGTCATTGGTTCTTTCAGTTCCAGCGGCCACCACTCAATCGGCTGGAATTTAAAGGCGAGTATTTTCTCCAATGCTGGAATCAATTTTTGTTCAAGCAGTGTCTTTTCGTAATCTCTTAAACGACGGAAATGAACGCTGACCTCTTCGATATCCCACCCCTCAATCTGAACGATTTTATCAAGGGGAACTTTCGCAAAGGCCGTCATTTCCTGGCCCAGAAAAGATCCCAGGGATTCCGGTGTCAGGGCACTGAATGCACGCTCAAACCTATCTTTTAGCGCCGTTTGGACGCCGGCATCCACCACAAATGTAAGGGTCAGCTGCCCACCACCATAAGGTTTATAGTTAGCCGAGATTTTTAAGACGCCTTCCTTTGCGGCCCCTTCTTCATCAGCCTGAAAAAGAAAGCCGGTAAAGGCCAACATCTTTTCGTGGGCTTTGATGGACATGTAACTTTTCTTGGGATCGAATTCTTCAATCATACATTCGCGTCTCCTTTACGGTAACAACGGCAATCTGCCCGTACATCTATGAGATTGCCAAACGGTTGTCAAGCATCGCTAATCTGACGTGCCGGATAATCTGATTGTTCAATATAAGGTTTTCAGAAAAATGATCAAATATAGGGCCTTGGCTCCAACCCAATCCGTCGTCGCACAGCCTCCAAAAGACCAACCGTTCCGGTCATCATGTTATCGCCCAACGGGGCTCCCCACACGATCGGCAATCTTGATGTGATGACTAATTTACGTTTGGGACCGGTTGCTAATATAATGTCTACGTCATTGAAATTGAGTGCATAACGTAGGTAAGCGCCATGCCCTCCTTCGGAAAGAATTGCTTCATGGGACATTTTCCCATCGGCCAGTTCTTGCAGCAATGTTTCCAGACGCGGCAGAGCGATATCGTGCGTATGATATTCAAAAAAACCAGCGATCTCGCCCGCGCATACGGCCGCACCCACCGTGTGCGAAGTGGCGATATCAAGAACCAGAGCTTTATGATGCGCACCAATACGCGGATCCAGAGAGGCTCCGAGAATCGCTGCCATGCCGCTGTCCATTACAAAAACCGTATTGGTCGGGAGATTTCCGGCATCGGCGGCAATTGATTGCAAACGGTTCAAATAGGCCGGGACTTCATCGGCTCGGTAAAGAAGTGCGTGGGGATAAGGATTTTTATCAAGAGCCTTGCTGAAGATCGAATGCCGAAAATCCAGGTGAGATGTATCTTGGGGCGGAACACCATGATCTTGCGCACAAATAGCGACAGCGTCAAAATCAAACGCAACTCCTAAATCATTCACTATCCTTCGAATGCGCTCTATATCGATGTCGCCAATGTTAACGCCGGTAAAACCTTTATCCTGCTTGAGACCTGCCGCATCGTTTGGCGAAATGATTTCGATTCCACCTGCCCGCACCCGGTCCAGATTATGATGAATCGTCGCCGCAGCCGCTTCTGTCATCAAGACCCGATTCTTTTGGGCTTTTTGCAAGAGCACCTGTGATATTGGACCGCCGCCCATCTCCTTGCCCGTGACAACCAGATTCCCCGAAATTGCCTCAATCTTCTCAGCCAGACAGCGCACGGGTGATTTGACCACCGCTTTGAAATAACTATCAGTGTGGCGCTCATGGAATAAAATGTCCATGGTGCCCGCACCGATGTCAATTAATAAAAACCGATTCATACCAATACTCCCCATTATTCAAAAAATCATCGGCATCAATATAATAAGATAAAATATTATGGCAAGCTTTGACCGAAAGGAATCATAAAAATAGTTCACGGGTCGGGGAGTTTTGAGTATCATCGCTTGTCATTCCGGACTTGATCAGGAATCCATTTCTTTTATGCAGTTATTACTGGATGCTGGCCTGCGCCGGCATGATGGAAGAAACTCCCCGACTGTTGAAATAGTTACAAGCGAGACAAACGGTGGGTCGGATATTAAGTCACAACAGCGGTTTCGAATGGAATGGAATCACAGCTGTCAAGAGATTTCAGAAGAATCGTATCGATCCTCGCAGCAGTTGTGCAAGGATCTAGGTCAGATTGTCTTTCAAAAATTCTTCCACCAGGTAATCAATATATTCCGAATTGATGTCCGACTGCTTTTCCAATGCAATCTCCTGGTTGGTATTACCGAGTTTTTTTAACAGGCTGTATATCAGGAGCATGAGAATTTTATTGCCGGCATGGGGGTTGCTTTTAATGTAAGCCAGCATGTCTTTGCGGTGTATTTTGAACGCCACGGTATTGGCGGCGCTAATCACATTGGCCGTTCGTTTCTCGGTCATAAATAAGGCGGCCTCGCCAAATGCTTCTCCTTCTTCGATATTGCAAATGAATACATCCTCATCCTGATCGCGCACGGTTACTTTAACCATCCCTTTGATGATTGCGAATAAATATTCGCTGACTTCATCCTGGGAAACTATTTTTTCACCTTCCGGATAGTGGACGATTTCAGCATGTTCAAGAATGCCCTGCAATTCTTGGTCGGTCAGATAACCAAACAGTGCAATCTTTCTGGTCTGGGGAAGATATTGATCCAGATTTTCGTTGGCAGCCATTGAAATTTCTCCTTGAATGGATTCATTTTCATTAAGTAGATTATAAAGAATTGCTCTATCTGTCAAATATCAAACGAAAAATTAGGCGTAAAATAATCCATGCCACATTTTGACACAAATGCTGAAGCTTGGCAGGGTGATCGCGTAAGCAGGAAACTCTGGTTTGGTTTTTTATTTGCTAGTGGCCCTATCTTTAAGTTTACCAGCCAATTAGCGGTTGCTGGCAAAACCTTTATGGTTAATATTAAAGAAAATCCATATTCAAATGTTAATGGGTTGAAGCTATTAAACCAGATCCAAGGAAATTAGTGCCTATGCAATGGACACCTGAAGCTGAGGCCGCCATTAAAAAAGTCCCCTTTTTTGTCCGCAAACGGGTGCGACGCCGGGTGGAAGACGGAACCGCTAATGCGGGCAAGACGATGGTTACATTGGCCGATGTCAAGGCCACGCAGCAACGTTACCTAAAAAGCATGATATCCGAAATAAAGGGCTATCAAATCGATACTTGTTTCGGACCAAGTGGATGCCCCAATCGTGCCGTTAGGGGTGACAGGCTCGTACAAAAAATTGAAAATTTACTGATTAAAGAAGACTTGCTCGCTTTTCTAAAACAGCGGGTACGCGGCGATCTAAAATTTCACCATGAATTCCGGATTACGATAGCCGATTGCCCCAATGCCTGTTCACAGCCCCAAATAAAAGATGTTGGTATCATCGGAGCTTGTGCGCCAACCTTATCACAAGAAGAATGCACCTTATGCGAGGCGTGCATTGCGTCTTGCAAGGAATCCGCCATCACCATATCGCCCAATCATGACAATCCAACCATTGATTATCACCGCTGTCTATTTTGTGGTCAATGCATCAACGTATGTCCCACAAAGACCCTCACTGCGGTAAATAGTGGATATCGTGTTCAACTCGGTGGCAAATTGGGCCGGCATCCTCGATTGGCGCGTGAATTGCCCGGATTATACAGCGAAGATTCGGTGCAACAAATCGTCGCCGATTGCATTGCATTTTACAAAGCAAACAGCTTGCATGGCGAACGTTTTTCCCATATTTTCCGAGATGAGGATTTTGATACATTCGTAAAACGTTACCAATCACAGGCTATCTTCGTACCTGAACTATAAATACAGATTATCACGATCCATGAACATAGGCGGATTAACAACACACGACCGCAGGGCTTATCCAGATCTACCCCGGGTGGCGGTTGGCGCCGTCGTGATTAAAGACGGTAAAGTACTTCTGGTCAAAAGGGGTCAACATCCGGCTAAAGATCACTGGGCGATTCCGGGCGGCAGCGTCCATTTGGGTGAAACTTTGCAAGCCGCGGCCGAACGCGAGATTCGCGAAGAAACCGGCATCACCATTCGAGCTCAGGAGCCGGTGTTTACCTTTGATGTTATTCAACATGATGACCACGGCCATATCAAATTTCATTATGTGATTATCGATTTGAAAGGCGAATATGTTGCGGGTGAACCACATCCGGCCGATGATGCCACCGATGCCCGCTGGATCTCTCCGGCTGAAATGCAACACTTACCGGTTAATACCATGACCCGCCGGCTTCTTGCCCGGCAATTTGGTTTCCACAGTTAAATCGGTTCAAATCGCTCGATCATTCCCCATTGCGCTGTCGATCATTGTTCACGGTATTAAAGATTAAAACAATGACACAAAAAGATCGTATCCGCTGGAACAGCAAGTATAATGCTAAAACCAACGCTAGAGGTCCTGCACAGATTGTTCAAGAGTTTTATCGGCTGGCGCCAACGGGCCGTGCTTTGGACATCGCCACCGGTACCGGTGCCAATGCCTTTTTTCTTGCCTCAAAAGGATTTGAAGTCGAGGCTATCGACATATCCGATGTGGCCCTCAAACAGCTGGCCGGCCGACATACGAGGGTCCATCCGATTTGTGCCGATTTGGACGAATTTGATATCACCCCAAATCGCTATGCTTTGATTGTAAACTGTCGATATCTCAACCGGCGTTTGTTTCCAGCGATAATGCAAAGCATGATTCCGGGCGGACTGTTGATTTTTGAAACCTTTCTGAAAAAGCCTGGCATACCGGACCACAAAATTTTTTGCCAAGATTATTTATTGCAACCCAATGAATTGCTACACGCTTTTCTAAGCCTTCAAGTGATCCACTATCAGGAAAAAAATAATTCGATCCCCGCAGAACCAGATCGCATCGCCTCACTGGTAGCAAGGAAAAACACGATATCTTGAAACCACAAAGAAAAAGCCCCGGCAAAAATGCCGTGGCTTTTATTTAGGTATGCGCGATTTTTTGGGTAGGTGTGTTTAATCCGAACCGTATTTAAAAGAAAGTTTTACGCGGGTACGATAAGCTGTCACTTTACCGTTTTCAACTTTCATATCCATTTGACCGATTTCAGCGATGCGTAAGTCTCTTAAGCTCTGCCCGGCCAATTCCACCGCGTTCTTGGCGGCTTCTTCCCATGATGTGGGGCTGGTACCAACCAATTCAATAATTTTGTAAATACTATCCGCCATAACAGCCTCCTTTTAGTTTGGGGGTTGATGTAGTGAATGAAACGGAAATAGGAATAAGATACGACCGCTGTAGATTCAGGTGCAATTGAAGATGAGGTTCAGTTATTATTTACCTATTGAATATACAGGGTCGAAGTCAAGCTAAAATCATGGCTAATGGCTCGAATTTAACCGGCAAAATGAACCGCGGTCAGAATTATGGGTAAAGAAACTAAAAAATTAACGGCTATTTGGAAAATTCCAAAAAGCCGTTAAGGAGGTGGAGAGATGAAGAAATTATTGGGTTGCGATATGTTACTGCAATTATGCTGCCAAATTTTAATAAATTAAAAGAAAAAAACATAAATTTTTATAACAACCTGAAAATACATAAATTTTTATAGATTGATGTTTTAAAGTTTAATAGCGGGCTGTTTCATTTTGTTGTGCTTGTTATTCATAATGTTCAAATATATTAACCACTGAGAACTCTTTTTCATTTAACTATATGAAAATTTTACACATTTAAATTTTACAAGCCGGTTCAAATTTTTGAACCGCATGTTGTCCGTTTGCCACACATTTATTATGATTATGAAATTATTATGTTTTTGTAGTTTAAGAAATTAAACCGGCATCCAAGCACAACTATTGAATGGTAACCACAAACGCTCTAATCAGCCTTCTTACGTCTCAAGTTACCACGGCCAGATGGATTTGAGAAAGATAATGCTTGCCTGTAAATCTTCCGCAGTACGAATCTCCAAGGTCACCACCGGCGGTCGATCAAGGATTTTTTTTACTTGGTCCAATAAGAAAGCAAAATCAATGCTTCCCTGACCCAAAGCCAAGTGTTCATCCAGGGAACCATTATTATCATGCAAATGGAGCTGACCAATGTACGGGCCAATAACGGCAATCCATTTTTTCAACGGTACCTGCCCGAATACCGCCTGATGCCCTGTATCCAAACAAAACTTGACACCCTGCCGGTTCAGACCTGCAATAAGTGGCACGATCTCTTCGGGGCCATGTTCATAAACATTTTCAAGCATGAGCTGTGCACCGGCAGCTTGAATGTGTTGGCCAAACCAATGCCAGCTTTCCAAACTGTTTGCCAACCACTTGTCTTTGAAATACCAGTGGCGTTTAAAATCGTACCCGGCATGTCCGATAACGGTTTTGGGTTTAAAAATCGGGAGTAAATCAAGGACCTGTTGAAATCGGCGGCGCGTCAATTCCCGAATCTGCTCGTCAGGCGATCCCGCTGACAGATCGATAAACGGCGCATGCAACGTCACATCTAAACCATGGGCGTGGATCCGGTCGGCTACTTTTTTGAATTCCTGTGCATTGAACCGATCCAGTATTTCGGCACTCAGACCTACTTCCGGGTTGAACCCCTTTGCAATGAATTCAGAAAGAAATTGTTCATACAACAGGTTAAACGGTATGTGAATTTGGATCTGCCTTAGAAGTTGATCTGTGCGCACATTTGCCATCATACGCCTCCCCAAATGAACCTTGTTTGGTTCATATCAATATCACATAACTGATTTCAATCGGTTTGGCGGTTCGGATCCTTTAAACCTGCTACCAGGCATTACGAAAAGTTGAGTGTAATTTTTTCCCGATCACCGTCTTTTTTGACCTTTACGTTAAGCTCTACGCTGCTGTCACGAATACCAAGGGCCAACGGGAGTTTGCCCTTGGCTGAGTCAATATGCGTGATGTCCCGTATGGCATTGAAAATTTCATCCGCCACATTTCTGCCGGGAGACGGCAGTTCAGCTGTGCGGTAGTCCGCGGTGACACGAATGTCACCACCCGATTTTGTGACTGAAATTCTTTTGGCATTACTATTAACACCATGAAGCGCCGCCAAGGCCAGCCATTTAAGAGCGGCTTCATCTGTTTCCGAGTCATTAGATATTTTCGACATTTCTTTCAAAGGATCAGTTGTGGCAAAACAGTCACAATGCTCCTGAACTTTTACGTGTAAATTACGCTTTTCTTTCATCGGAGGCTCCTTTTCATTTAACACGCTAAAATGAAGGACATTTTGTTTGCTACCAGCATAAGCATGCTTTATTGCATATTCAAGGTCGGCGGGGAGTAGATGCAATGGCCCGTGGGCTTAATAATAAACGCAAAGCAATTGCCAGAATTACTTAAAACGCTAATAAACTACCCCGCCCCAAAAAGCGGGGTATCGTTAAAAGTATTGAACACCCCAAGGGGGGGGTATGGCACTCTATGCAACGCAATTAAACGACAACTCAATAAAGGCAGCGATTGGTTTTGCGGGTAGGCGGTCTCTTAATTGCGGCTACTTTTTGTCCAACTCTTCGGCAATCTGATCCACGGCCACCGATACTTTTTGGGTGATACCCTCTAAAATCTCTTCATCCAGTCCCAACATATCAAGCGCTTTGCCATCGACTGTCGGTAATTCTCCCTCGATACAATGCCCCAGACCGGCACGAATCGCCGTAGCATCCGCCACATTAAGAACGTAGGCCAATTCATTTTCTTGGGATTGTTCGGGGGTATGATGATAACAAATTGCTTCCGCCTGGGATGCGGGAATGTTCCAAAGCTTGCATAATTCCGCGGCAATTTCTGGATGATCAAACCCCAGAAGCGCTTTTTCTGCAGCAATTAAAGTTTGACCACCGCCATTAAGCATTTCCATAAAGGCTTCTTTCTGTTTATTGATATGTCGATCCAGCACGATTTTACCTGCATCGTGAATCAATCCGGCTGAAAACGCATCATTTTCCAGTTTTGGGTTGCGGCGGGCAGCGATGAATTTGGAAGCAAAGGCCACTCCCATGGAATGGCGCCATAAGTCACCCGAATCTAATCCATAGCCTTTCAACTCTTTGCCTAACAGGCTTGACGCACTAGCAACGGTAATCAACTCACCCAGGGTTTTGAATCCAAGCACAACTGCAGCATGCTGAATTGAGGAGACCGTACCCATCAATCCATAGTAGGCCGAGTTGGCCATTCTAAGCACTCGCACCGCGATGGCCTGATCGGTTTCAATCACACTGCCGATTTCCTTAAAACTCGACTTAGAATTGGCCAAAATCTGACGGGCCTTGTGAACAATTTTGGGCATGGGGGGCAAGTCCTTCATATTTCGCAAAATCTTCTTCTTGAGGGCATCACCCTGCGACTGACCCTCTGTTTGGTCTTCGCTACCATCAACAGCTTCATCTTCAGCATTGATCCCCTGGGCCACCTCCGCAATCCCCGAAGATATTAAAGTATACAGTGCTTTATACACTAGCGCTTTGTCTTTGCTGCTTTCAGCAATAACCTGTTTGACGCTGCGTTGGCCGTTGAGAAACCCCAGAACCAACTTCTCATCATCGCTAAGTTCCACCTCGGAAATATTTTCAAGCCGGTCGCCAATTTGAAATACCATCTTGTCATGCGAGATTTGTTTCTCGATAATCGACATTTTTTCAATGCGTCGAGTAGCCTTCAAGATCAATTTCATAATATTGAGCTGGGTAACAATCAGACCTTTGGTACTAATATTGGCTTCCTTAAATTCAAATTCGCCTGTTTCCCATAAAAACAGGTTGAAGATGACTTCTTCGGTTTGAACTTTAATAATCTTTTTTAAAACATCCTCGGGAATATATCCCTTCTCAACCAAAATGGTACCTAACACTTTTTTCTGAGCCTTCGATTCTTCCAGACATTCTGTCAACTGCTCATCCGTGATGATGCCTTTACTTTTTAACAATTCACCCAGCAACACTTGCTTGGTGTGCCCCATGGTGTAAATGATGTCACCGTCTTTTAAAATGATTTTAATTGATTCGGCATCATTGTTGACTTGCAAAATGCCCGTCATAGAATCATCTGCAAAACCTCTTAATATCCGACCCAAAAAAAATGTCTCGAAATTACCTTTGATTGCCATGATTGCTCCGACTTTTCAGATTATATTGACCGGTCATGCTACCAGTCTGTTTAGTGTAACTTTCCTTTTTCTTAACCAATTTTCTGAATCTGTACGAAATCGACAAATTCGTCTTGCAACGATGCACAAAAAGCAGATCCTATTAATCTATCGGACCTTGATCGCTAAAACCGTAGTTAAAATTTTATTTTTTTAATCGAAATATTGGTTTAAATAACCCAGACACCTGCTTTAGTGAAGGGACAGCTTTATGCTTTGAATGGCCCTATGGTTGTGCTATTACAGAATCCAATCATAAAACGAATGGGCTGCTTGGCGGTCTTGCAGCTTGTGCCGGTTGGATATGCTGGCCATAGGCAACCACCGTCCGGTTATACGCCTGCAGCAAGCCGACGCAAAACCATCTAATGCCTGGCCAGACTCGGAGTCGCATTAATGAAAGTTTACACCGGTAGCGGAGACAAGGGTAAAACCAGCCTTTTCAGTGGTGAAAGGGTGCCCAAAAACAATCAGCGCATTAATGCTTTCGGTGATGTGGATGAATTGAACTCGATATTGGGCACCATGATTGCCACACTGTCTGAACAGCAGCGCTACCTTATTGAACAGATAGAAAAAATCCAATCGGATCTGCTAAATATCGGAGCTTGGTTGGCCACTACTTCCGAGTCTGAGGCTATCCAGCAGTTGAAAGCAATCCCACTCACACGCATTCAGTTTCTGGAAAAAGCCATCGATGCCATGGAAAAAAATCTTCCCACCCTTAAAGGTTTCATTTTACCCGGTGGCACCTTATCGGCGGGACTAGCACATATGGCACGCACGGTTTGCAGACGCGCGGAGCGCCGCGTGGTGGGCTTGATGAACACACTCGAATTTGGCAATACCTTGCCTGAACCACTTCAAAGCCTGGTTATCTACTTAAACCGACTATCGGATTATTTGTTCGTGCTGGCCCGTTTTTGCAATTATTTGGCGGATAAGCCAGACACACTTTGGAAATCATAGCGCTTCATTATGTGCTGGCACCTTCACACCACAATTGTGAACTGGCGTTTGCTATTTTCAGATATATTTTTTATGAGCCTACACCGTTTCCGTCTTTGATAAGGGTGTTTTGCCATGCAATCAGCTGAATTGGCCCAAAAAGTCATGCTGTTTATGGTCGTTTTACTGCCGATCGAGCTTCTGGCGGCCACGGATGTCTTTCAAGGCGCCCGACAACAAATGGTGCTAAACCAAATCAAGGCCCGGGGCGTATCAAATCCCAAAGTCCTGGCGGCAATGCAGCAGGTACCACGTCACCGTTTTGTGCCCACAAACATGATCGCACGCGCTTATGCCGATCGTCCGCTGCCCATCGGTGAAGGACAAACAATTTCGCAACCCTACATTGTCGCTTTGATGACGGCGGCTCTGAAGTTAGAGGGGCGCGAACGCGTTCTGGAAATCGGTACTGGCTCGGGTTATCAAGCAGCCATTCTGGCAGAAATTGCTGCGGAAGTTTATACCATCGAGATCAAGACCAAACTGTATCACCGCGCCACTGGTCTGCTGTCTGATTTGGGTTATGCGGGGATTAAAACCCGTTCCGGCGATGGATATTTCGGATGGCCGGAAGCCGCACCGTTTGACGCGATTATGATTACCGCGGCCGTCGATCATATCCCACCGCCGCTCATTAAACAGCTCAAAGACGGCGGGCGGTTGATCCTGCCATTGGGCAATCCGCTTAGTTATCAAAATCTGGTTTTGGTATCCAAAAGTGGTGATGATGTCACCGTAAAACAGATAACCGGTGTCCTGTTCGTTCCCATGACCGGCCATGCCTTGGAGCGCTAGTAGAAATATAGTTGCCATCCCTCCGATATTAGCCACCGTTTTGGTTATGTCGCTGTCCTCACTGGCTTTTGAAGTACTGCTGGCACGTATCTTTGCGATTTCCCAATGGAATCATTTATCCTTCATGGTTATCAGCATTGCCCTATTTGGGTTTGCGTCCAGCGGTACCTATCTCAATCTGGCGGGGCTGTCGAGCCGTTCCCAACTTCAAGATTGGTTGAATGCCCGACGCCTGGTCATTCTCATCAGCCTTTACAGCGCCTCGGCCTTAATTGCTTTTATTACACTAACCCACATGCCGTTGGATTATTTTCGTTTACCGTTCGAAGCGGCTCAGGCCGTTTATTTGCTTAGCGCCTATCTTTTGACTGCTTTGCCCTTTTTTTGCACAGGTTTAATCATTGCCCTGGCCTATGCATCCTTTCCTGCCAAAACCGGCAGTGTTTACCTGGCTACCATGGTGGGTTCCGCCGGTGGGGCCTTGTTACCGGCCATTGCACTATCATTATTCGGCGAGGGTCGACTCTTTTGTGCAATAAGCCTGCTGCCATTGGGTTTAGTACCTTTATATTTGCCGCAGGCACCTGCACACCAATTTCATGCCGCCGACGATGATCATCAACCACCACGATATTTTCTGGGAAGATGGTTTTTAAGCACAATTATTGGTTTGCTGATATTTTTCAGTACCTTTATCATACCTGAATATAAATTTTTACACATAAAGCCTTCGCACTACAAAGCCCTGCATCAAGTTCTTCAATTCCCAGATACCAACATCACTCAAACCGAACACCATTTGCGCGGCCGGGTGGACACCATCAACAGCCCTTTTATTCGCTTTGCCCCGGGTCTAAGTCTAAAATTCACCGAAACACTGCCCCGTACCTCAGCTTTATATTTAGATGGTGATAATGCCTCGCATTTGTATCACGTAAAATCATGGCCAAATAATCGTTTCGCCCGCGCCACGCTCGCTTATGCCGGTTATACCTTACATCCCAATCCACAGCATGTGCTGGTAGTACAAAACGCCGGTGGTGCGGCAGCCGCCTGTGCCCTGGCTTCCGGCGCAGGCGACATTACCCTGGTCCACCCCCGTTCGAATATTGCTAAACAAATTGATCAATTTTACCCGATCCAAATCGTCACCGAACAGCCGCGCGCGTTTCTAGCCAACACCTCCAATCAGTTCGATATCATTCACATTGAAGATTGGGGAACCTCGCTGGCAGGAACCGCAGCCTTAAACCAAAGCCATCTGTTAACCATCAACGCATTGACTGCATACTGGCAACATTTAACAACGCAGGGTGTCATCATTATATCGCGCAAACTGCTGCTGCCGCCAGCGGAATCCTTACGACTATGGGCCACAGCATATACCAGCCTACGGCAGCAAGGCCTGCCCGACCCTGAACGTCACATCATCATGCTGCGTAACTGGGATACCTTTACGTTGCTGGTAACGCGACAGCCATCTGAGAACCTTGCGGTTATCCGCAATTTTGCAAATCGATATAACTTTGATCTAATGTATGCCCCTCATTTGAACCCCTGCGAGGTCAATCGTTTCAACGTTTTCGACCAACCCTTTCATTACGCAGCATTAACCGAGCTCGCCAATGCGTATCAAACCGAAACAGAGCAAACCTTTTTTGATAAATACCTTCTGGATGTTGTGCCTCAGACCGATGACCGTCCTTTTCCCGATCGTTATCTGAAGTGGGTAAAAATTAAAAACTTTCACCAAAGCATGGGTAACCGCATCTATACCTTAATTCTGTCCAGCGAGGTAGTGGTGATGGTCGTTCTGGTGGAAGCGCTAGTAATTGCAGTTATCCTCCTGATGGCGCCACTAATCTATATCCGCAAGCGGCTTCAGCCACCGGCAATTTCCCACATCGTCTACTTTCTAGCCGTCGGTGCCGGATTTATGTTTGTGGAATTATATTTTATAAAAGCCTTTACGTTGCTTTTCGGCAATCCAGTGGTCAGCCTGACAGTTGTGCTGGGTGGCGTCCTTATCTTTTCAGGCGCCGGCGGCTACTGGGCAACGCGTGCCGGTATTCGCCGCTTATCGCCGGTGTTGGCAATTTTGATATTATTTTTGTTTGCGTTGGTTTTTTTCAATGAAACGCTGTTGTCCGCGATTTTAACCTTGCCGGTGTTCTATCGGTATGCTTGGGCGGTGGTAATGCTGTTTCCAATCAGTTTTTTGATGGGCGCCCCTTTTTCTCTGGGAATGCGGTATTTGCTTTCGAGCCCAGGCCAGCGGGCGTATGCCTGGGCTGCTAACGGCAGCGCTTCGGTATTGGCCGCCATCGCTGCCGCGCAGATGGCGCTCAGCATCGGCATCCAATTTATCCTGGCCGGAGCCATCGCCGCCTATATCGTGGCAGGTGCCTGCGTACGGCGCTTGTTAGCTGCAAATTAAGGTGCATGGAATTTACTAAATTTTTAAGCGCAAACGGCCATGACCTACAGACATCACATATCTAACACGCTATGTCGGAATGATGGGTGTCGTGGTTGTGCGGATATGCAAATCGCGTTGCGGGTAAGGAATTTCGATGCCGGCTTCTTTGAAAGCGGCAAATATGGCGAAAAAGAGGTTGCTACGTACCCGGCGACGTGCGGTTGTTCGCACATCAATCCAAAACAGCAGCTCAAAGTTAATGGAGTTGTCACCATATTCCACAAATCGAACCCCAGGTTCACGGTAATTGGATACTAAGGTTTCTTTATTGGCAACGGCCATCAGAATTTCTTGTATTTGCGAGGGATCAGCATCATATGAGGCGCCCACCAACATGTCGATTCGAATGTAGGGTGAAGAAAGAGAATAGTTAATCACGGTTTGAGTAATAAAATCCGAGTTGGGAATAATATACTCGATATTATCTCGACTGCGTACCTTGGTAGCCCGCAAAGATATTTCAATCACTTCACCCAGCGTATCACCCACTTCGATCCAGTCGCCCTTGCGGATTTTTCCTCCGAAAATAATCGAAAAACCACTGATCAGATTCGCGGCCATATTCTGCAATCCCAAGCCCAAACCGATTCCGATGGCGCCAGCAAAAACCAGCAGAAACCGCAAATCAATCCCTACGACTTTTAGCGAAATCAAAAAACCGATGACAAAAGTGAAGTATTTTAAAAAGGTATTCAGAGCATAGCCCAGCCCTGTGTCGATACCGAGCGACGGATAAATTTTATAATCCAGATACGCCTGCAGCAGTCGTGAGGCAAAGATAAACGCTACCAAAATCAAGACCGCTTTAACAATAATCCACAGGGTCACCAAATTGGTGCCCAGTTTGAGCACCGGAAACGACATTAACCGTTGCAGCGGTGATAGCAATCCCAGCAGGTTCAATACAATCAGTGCGGTGGCAATGGCGGTGGCGTATACCAAAATCCCTTTGAGGGAGCGAATCAGTAGCTGCGCCGCCTCATCGGATTTGTCTTTTTGGGCTGCCCATTTCTGCAGCCAGCCTTGTAGAAAATGATAAGCCAGCATAATGGCCAAATAGGCGCCGGCGGTGGTCCAGATCTTGGTGAGCACCACACTGCCGAGTTGCTTGTAACCGATGCACCACAGCAGTGCCACCAAGAAAGAAAAGAAAATTAATGGGAAATAGTATTGGGTTAGGTTGCGAATAAAGGTTTCGTAGCTTTTGTAAGGAAGGTGCGGCAGTAGCGATAGCAACGCTTTTTTTTGTAAATGCAACAGAAACAATACAACGACGATGGATACCGCTACAGCAAATTTAAGAAGCGCCAGCACATCTGCGCGAATCGGAAACACTTCGGCACCCCAAGGTACGGCAATTCCTACGAGCACATAGATCAAAGCCAGCCGAGCCAGCTGAAAAATGGTGCGCCCATACTGAGCCGTCACTTTGAAAAGATCGCGTGTCAATGATTCACGCAGCAGACCTATTAGCAAGCCACCCACCGCCCATAATACCAACAATCGCCCGGTGATTCGAAACCAGGGAGCCTTATACTCAATCAGCGCATTCATAAGGGCATAAGCGCCCAGCAAAATAAGGGGCATCAGCGAGGCAACAACGATACGCACGGATGACAGTACAAAAGGATAGACGGTCTCGGGGATTTTATCACTGAAGGGCTGAACACGACGCTCTACCATGGCCAGCACTTTTTTCTGACCTAAAAGACTGTAAAACACGGCTACAATGAAAGTGAGCATAATGAGCGATCCCGCCACACCCAGCACACGACTTTGCTCCATGATGTGCGCCATGAATTTGGGTAGCTGTAACGGAAGCGTCAAGGCCCATTCATACAAATAGTTTAACGTGTCCCAATCCCATCCCAAAGGTTTGCGCTCAAACATCGATCGGGCGCGCTGTTCTAATTCTTCCCTGACGCGGGTTGCTTCCCGAATCATGGATTCGCCCATATCTTGTTGCAGGACAATCGTGCCTTCAGGGGTCGCCTCACCTTCTGGTTTCTCCACAGCTGCCGGTGCATCCGGTTCGGCAGCCCCAACGTTACTACCGACACATAGTACGCAGAAAAGCACAAGCAAGAAACGGCATAAGGTTCTGGCAGGCATGGCTACTCCCTTACGGTTGAGTATTTGGGTTAAAGGTTTTAGCTGGTAACAAGATTTGCATCCGTCATGTATGCTTGATCAATATGGTTTTGTCAATTAGGATGCGCTTATTGCCACAACCGTTTTTATTTGGAAAAATTCCAATCGTTCTTTGAGAATTCTAAGCAGTGTACTTATGATTTTTTTGGTTTAGCAATGAATTGATCACCGTTTAGCCATGCCGTACCTGATAATAAGCCGCATATTATGGTTAATTTAACAGTAAAGGATTCATTTTTTCATTTGCCAGCATTCAATCAATCGTATTGATCTTTAAGCCTGGTTCAGGATTGCCAACCAGTCTCGCGTGAAAACGTTATTCGATTTCACCACAACCAGCCACAAACAAATAATGCTTTTTAGATTTCTAGCCGGTTTCACCGTATGTGTGCACCTGGCATTCATCCTATTTGCCATTGCAGGCGGATTAATGGTTTTGCGCTGGCGCAAGGTCGCGTGGATCCATCTGCCCGCCGTTGTCTGGGCTGCAGCCATCGAATTTGGCGGATGGTTATGTCCGCTGACCTATCTGGAGAATTGGTTATGGGTTCAAGGCGGCCTGGCAAGCTACGGCAGTGGATTTGTTGAGCGCTACCTACTGCCGATCCTATACCCCGAGCAACTTAACCGTTCAATTCAATATGCAATCGGCGGCCTTGTACTGGTGCTAAATCTACTTATCTATTTTTGCATCATCTCGCGTCGCAGGAAATTAAATCCTTAAAGATACCCTGGCTAGTTAAGTTGAAAAACCGCTAGGCTATGTCATTGAATCGTTCTTATAGCGCTTGCATTGAAATGTTTTGAAATAAGGAGTGGCGGCATAAGTGGTTGTAGGAAAAAACATTTCAATAACGGAACGTTTTTTGACAACCACTATAACAACAACACCTACCGTTGCATCGTCTAAAGTCGTGCGTTATGTTGATCCAAAAGTACTATGATGTCAAAAAGGAATTGCACCCATGCCATGTCAGGACATTACCGAATCGCTGATCATCGAACTGGATACCGATAGCCGGGTGGTCGATTACTGCCTGGAAAAGATGTCGTGTGGCGGGGCCGTGGGATATGGTCCTCTGCTGATTCCATGGCTGTGCGGCAGAAAAGTTGAAGATATCTTGACCGTTGCTGTGAATGACGTGATGCAACAAATTGACGCCAGCAACGACCTCAATGCGTTTTTAATCACCAAGCACCTGATCGCCCTACAAAGTGGTCTAGCTGCCATGCTAGGCCGAAAACCCAGTGGAAATAAAGATGCTTGCCAAATTGTTTCCATCGAATCCGGGCCCAATGGCACAAAAGTGCAGGCTAAGCTCAAAGTTGATTTACTGGTACAAGAAATTGAAGCCTGCCAAAGCTGCTGCTAATTTTACCGCAGCAACCCGCTTAAGCCCATCTTCGTGGCGACAGCCATAGCGTATCATCAATACGCCATTTATCCAAAAATCTGATAGTCAAATATTTGACCGCCCCTTCGCTAAACCATGGCACTTGTTGAATAATATCAATATTGGCCAAGTTCTCATCCTAATCGGCGACCTCAGCTATGCCAAACAATATTAAATATAATCAAATAATTATGATATAAACAGCCTCATTGCCGCCTCATTTACCCATATCAAATTATAAATGGCACATCCTTTGCTTTTCCTATTGCGGTTGATAAATTAAAACGGCGTTTTAGTTAAATGGCACCTCATCCCATACACTCTGCAATTTCAAAATCGACGACCAAGGGCGCGTCCGCACAACAGCGGCCAAAATCGGATCCTACATTTGTGCGCATGCTCGCAACCAATATGCCGAATAAGGCAAAAATAGGGCATCCTTCAGTTTCATCCAATTCTTCAGCTGCGCAAAAACAACTGGTTTTTATAGGTCGGATTTCAAAACAAAATCCCACGGTGTCAAATCTGTTGATCAAAAGTTCGACCTATCGCCAAGATTGCTGGAAAATTGTACATGCTGATGTCAATCAGAATAAACCGTTTACCAAAATGCAGGCGGGCGACCGCATCTATCTCGATCCACAAACCTACGAAATCGTGCACACACCCAAAATCGCTGCAACCAAAGTACCCCCTGCAACCAAATTAGCTCAACACCAAACCGCATTAACATCATACAAACGAGATTATTCTGAATACAGATTTAGCATGAACCACTCGATTGCCAAACACACACCGCCACGACAACCGGCCACCCCTAAATCGCTGGCCAACCGATTAGTAGATTCCGTCAAGAACTATTTAGGGCGCTCATATGGCGAAATTGACTGTTATGAACTCCTAGTCAAAGGTCTCCAAAAAATTGGAATACGCTACCGTGGCAAAGGCGGGCTTCAAGAACAACTTCTTTTCAAGGCCAAATCCGAAGGTCGACCGTTAAATGCCTATCTGACCGGCGAAGGGATCATCGAAGCATCTGGTTCGAAAATTTACGCGCGCACCATGACCAATATTCGACACCCCCACGCCCAAGCCCAACAGTCTTTGCGGGAATTACAGCCCTTTCTGGCCGAAGGCCACATTTTATCATTCTCAACGCCTTCGCGGGGCCACACTGGGATCGTATCGCAAAGAAAGGGCCTATGGACCTTTATTAATTCCGGCCGCCAGGACAATCCCGTCGGCCCCCGCCGCGCCTCAAAAGGGGTGGGCGAAGAGATTTTAACCGCTGAAATCAAAACCTGGTTTAAACGCGCGGCCGAGAAAAAAGAACCGCTGCAAATTACGCTGGGCCGACTGAGTGAAGCGCGTTTAGCGGCCTTCAAAAAAACCCGACAGCAAGATCCTATTGCGTAAATCATTGCGCCGATTGACAAGCAGACGTTTTGCTTAACTGGCCATCCTGCGAGTAAGCGTTTAAATGTCTAAAGATTCATTATTTTTTACTTAGATGACATTGAATCTGAAAGACATTTCGTCAAGGCTCCATCGCTTGACGCCAATCCTGACTTGAAAAAATTGTCTTTGGAACCATAATATAAATGATGCAGCAATTTCCCAAACCATAAGTGAGGTGGCTTATGTTTGATTATTTCTTTAACAGCTGGGCATCGTTTATCATATTTTTGCTGGCTGTAACCTATATTCTGATTCTTCAATACACCGCCAGGAAAGAGTCGCGTCCCCGCAAACTTTCGGAACCGGAATTGTTGGCAAAACTTGCCCGAGTTGGCCCTCACAGTGAATACGATCTTTTTTATATCGCTGCCCGTGAATGGCATGTACCCGGGACACGTGTCGAAAGCGATTTCAAAGCTTATTTATTAGAGGGATTTATTCCTTACTATGTCAATTCATATCTCAGGAAAATGATATCAGAAGATGACCAAATCTACCGCCCCCCCTTTACCTTTGGCGGAGGTTCATTGCCCTGGCTGAAATAATCGTATTTTCGCATGGATTCAATACTAAATAGTCATTGTTTTGGTAATTTGCTCCTTTCATAAATTGCCCCAACCCTATCCTTAAAAGATGCCGCCATAATGTCTAACGCTATCGCGTCAGAGACCGAATTCGGATCAAATTGATCTTGATACTAAAAATGACGCCTTACCTTAAATTACCCCCTTTTCAATTTCTGCGATTTTGATATAATGTAAAAAAGTCCAGTGCGCTGAACTGGACCAACAGACCCATACCCATTCAATCTAACTGGTCTGTTTACCGGTCTGTGTGGGTTCCATCCACAACCTTGGGGGGCAAGGCATCACCGTCAATTGCATACGTACCGCATTAAAACTGTTAACAATCGCAATGATTGATTTTTAGGGACCTACCCAACGGTTTCCTAAAACACCAAATTTATATCATTGACTAAATAACAACGCACCGATCCGTGTGGAGGAAAATCAATGCCTGTCGAATTCGCCGTGGACCAAACCGGCACTTTCGTCCATGCCAAAGCCACAGGCACACTTACCGAAGAAGACCTCCAAATCTACGAAAAATCAACATTGGAAGACGAGCGCATTGCGATTGGTTTCTGGGAATTATTTGATGCCAGTGAATTGATCGAATCCAATTTGAATACCCGCGGCTTGAAACGAATTGCCCAAATGGTGCGGTCCAACCCTAAACGAAACGAGGCATCGAATTTGGCAATCGTTGTTAGCAAAGCCTCTACTTTTGATGACGCAAGAGTATTTGAAAGAATTGTATCCAAATTTCAAAATGTCATTGTATTTAATAGTGTGAACACCGCTAGAATGTGGCTGGGCTTTCCAAATGAAATGACGTAAAAAAAAGCTACCGTTGCCAATCTGCTTTAATTTTCCCACAACAACACACTGCAGCTCTGCACGCTTTAAAGCCGTATCCGCCCCTAAAATGGACACAAAATATAAAATTTTTACCGCTGTAACCCAAGCCTATTTCCAAGAAGCGCAAAAGCTGATGTATGCCTACCAGCAATACCTTGGCATTGATTTGGAATTCCAAGGATTTACCGCCGAAATGCAGACGCTGCCGCAAATGTACGGTCCTCCCAAAGGGGTAATGTTTTTAGTCGAACGAAAAGAAGCAGTTATCGGTTGTGCGGGATTGCGAGATTTTGGGAAAAATATTGCTGAAATGAAAAGAATGTATGTTCGGCCTGAACATCAGGGAAAGGGTATCGGCAAAGCGCTGACACAACATCTCATTAGCTCGGCCCGCAAACTCGGCTATAATGCCATCCGTTTAGACTCTCTTCCCTGGATGAAGACTGCGATAGCCATGTATCGAAAGTTTGGATTTGTAGAAATTCCGTCTTATCGCTACAACCCGAATAAAGATACGGTGTATTTGGAACTAAAACTTTAACACCTTATGATCATCAGATTAAATGCGCCTTGGCTCATAAATTCAGCTAAAAACCATTGATACAATGACCTATAATTTTGATCCTGATCGTTGGTATGAAACGGAACGCGCTTTTATTGAAGCACGCTTTCAATCAGGTGCCATTTCCGAACCAGAATATGAACAGGCCTTGAATAACCTTGACAAAAAGCACCATGAGATGTGGAAACGGTTAGACGGCAGTTATCAAATTAAACCGTGAGGACACATCCTGAAATCTTTTCTTTAAATATTATCCAAACGACATATCTGTAACCAACACCTTAAGTAAGTCCCGAGACGTTAAAATGAAAATTAATCCATTTGAACTGGAGCGCTATTTCGCAAAGTATGAATTTGCGGCCCGGTATCTGTTATCCTGCTCAGACTGCGAAGCTGTAACAATGGCCGAATTATTGGAACTGGCGGATCCTGAAACCCGGCAGCTCTGGGAAAAACTGGCTTTAGGATACACCGATTCTTGGGGACACCCCCTATTGCGCCAGGCCATATCTGAGATTTATCAAAACATTGATGCCGCCCAGGTGCTTGTAGCGGTTCCTGAAGAAGGCATATTTTTACTAATGAACGCCTTGCTGGCACCGGGCGATCATATTATCTGCATGGTTCCAGGGTATCAGTCGCTGTATGAAGTGGCCCAGTCCATCGGGTGCGAAGTATCCGCCTGGCAGCCGATTGAAGAACAAGGATGGCATTTTGATGTGACGCAACTGGAAACCCTGCTAAAACCCAACACCAGGCTGATTGTCATCAACTTCCCGCATAACCCTACCGGCTATGTTCCGTCTAGGGATGATTTCGAAGAACTGATCAAATTCGCCCGGCAACATAATCTTTATATATTTTCAGATGAAATGTATCGTTTTCTGGAAATCGATCCGAATACCATCCTGCCCGCCGCATGCGAGCTTTACGACCAGGCTTTTTCACTATTTGGTTTATCCAAAAGCTTCGGACTGCCTGGTTTACGCATCGGCTGGATTGCTTCAAAAAATCAGGCCATATTAGGCCGAATTTCCCGATTGAAAGATTACACCACTATTTGTGCCAGCGCACCAAGTGAAATTTTAGCCATTATCGCTGTTCGTCAACGTCAGCACATTATCGCCAAACAGCTAAAGCGTATTCGACACAATCTGACGGTCCTCGATAAATTTTTTGCCGAATATACCGATTGCATCAATTGGCAGCGGCCCAGAGGCGGATCCATCTGTTTTCCACGGCTCTTGATCCCACAAAATGCAGATGAATTTTGTAAAGATTTGGTCCATGATGCGCAGATTATGCTGGTGCCATCGAATCTGTTTAAGTTCGGCAGCCAGCATGTCCGCATCGGGTTCGGGCGTGAAAACTTGCCGACCGTTCTTGCGCGCTTTGCAGATTATTTGTCGCAACGTTTCCGCTAAGTCAGGTCCAATGAGAAAAACAGGCAATTCGATGTCACATGAAGCCAACGCTTGTTGTTATGAGCGATGAGGCCAGCTCGAAAGTTAAAGATTATTTCCAACCAACCGATTATAAATAACATATTTCTATCAATAGTTTTTAAATGTTTAGGAGAATGCGCGGCCTAAGCGTCGATTTATTTGCTTGCATTTCACGGCCCAAATGTTTAGGGGATTAGACGGCATCGATGCTCAATAATAACTACCCGAAACAACATTAAAATAATGGATTCGCCCCCACCGCATAAAAAACCGAGTAAAACAGCAGATCCGTTAACTGCAAATAAAGACAGCAGAACCCGGCTATTCAAAAATTGGGATGTTTCTAGTCCATCGCTCCCCCAATACCTTGACAGATTGCATGTATGCTACTTTGAAACCGACATAGAGGGTCAACTTACCTATTGCAACGATGTCATGTCAGCATTGATTGATTTCAAGAAGCACAGGGGTTGCCAGCATCGCATTGCCTCCCAGCCTCTGAACCAGTTTGTGCAAGACGCCAAGCAACTATCAAAAAAATCCCACCCACAACATCATATCGCCATTGAAGCCTGTGAATTATCAACACCCGACAATCGATCCAGACTTTTTGATATGGTGCTGTGCCCCATCCTGAATGAACAATCGAAAATAACAGGTTTTTGTGGCACAGCCTGGGATGTGACCCAAAGAGCTCAAAATGAACTGCGCTTGCAAGAAAGCAATGCAGAGCTTGAGGCGCATAGCCGTGATTTGGAAGAAAACATCGCCCGCTCTAACAGTATGGCGTTTGAAGCCGAAATGACGCGCCTGGAATTGCATCAGATATTTAACTCAAGTGCTGACGGCATGTGGGTGGTTGACCGTGATTTTAACATTCAAAAAATCAATCAAATCCTGATGGATGCGTTGCAGATCAGCCACGATGATGCCATCGGCATGAAGTGTTATGATCTTTTTCAGGGATCGCCTTGCCAAGGCACGCAATGCCCCATGAATCATATATTTGAAGGCCAAGAACGCATTGAATGCGACGCCGAGCGCACTGACGCCAATCAAAACCAGATACCGTATATATTAACGGCAACGCCTTTCCGAGACCCTGCTGGTGAAATCGTCGGAATTGTGGAGAGTTTAAAAGATATCACCGAGCGCAAAAAAGTGGAGATTGAACTCCAAAAGGCTAAAAAACGTTTAGAGCACCTGGCCACTGTCGATGAACTAACGCAACTTGCCAATCGCCGCCGGTTGGATGCCTACATCGAGGTAGAATGGAAGCGGGCAATTCGGAATCAATCACCCATTGTGGTTATTATGTGTGATATCGATTTTTTTAAGAAATACAATGACCATTATGGCCATCAGGCCGGCGATCTATGTTTACACAAAGTGGCCACCGCCATTAAGCAAAATGCCAAACGGCCGGCAGATTTGGCCGCACGCTATGGTGGCGAGGAATTTGTTGTCATCCTGCCGGAAACCGATACAGCCGGAGCCCAGCATGTTGCCCATCAAATTCTTGAATCTGTCCAGAAATTGCAAATACAGCATCAAAAATCACCAATTAACGATCACGTCACACTTAGTATCGGCCTTGCCGGTACAATTCCCGAAATTAAGTCTACCCCCGCAAAACTGATTCAAATAGCTGATCAGGCCCTTTACCAGGCCAAAGAAAACGGCCGTAATCGCATCATTGCCCAAACCGCAAATTCTTCCCGATAAAAGCACACCCCGGCCTCAACTGCATCGGAAAAAATATTTGATCCGCTCAAGGGATCAGAAGGGCCAAACCGTATGCCAACCGGCTTACGGTAGATTTTTGATCTCGGCTTTGCTAAGAACAGGATAACGTTCTTGACTTGAATGAAAAGTGATTGAGCGTGAGAGAACTGTCTTATGATGAGAAAGCTTGCGACAATCTTCAGGTATCGAAACTACCTCAGATACTATCTAGCGAAATCTGGCAACGACGCTATCGAAAAAAAATTAAATTTAGAACTGAATGCCTATCCACACAATCACACCTACCGACTTTTTAGGAAACAACTGCTTCCAAGCTTTCAACTGTATGACCGCCTCAGACGCGTGACCATTCAATACCCCGCAAAACCAGAAAGCCTTCTTGATATTGGCTGCTGTCGCGGTTTTTTCATTTTACAGGCTGCCCGTCAATTCAAATTTTCGCACGGCCTGGGAATCGATGTTCATGCGCCCTTCATTCAGACCGCCTGCAAGGTCCAGCAACACCTTGAAATTCAAAATTGCAAATTTAAGGTAGCAAGCCTTAAAGGCGTTTCCGTAAATTTGGACCGATATGGGGGCCCCTTTCAAACGGTTTTGCTGTTGGGGACTTACCACTATTTGTTTTGGGGCAGCCGTCTCAGTGATGATGCCTACCTTAGCCATCGAAATATATTCCAGCAACTTTCAAAACTTTGTTCCGACCGATTGATTTTTTCCGCTCGCCTGGAGGTTGAGCGGCTTCCGCGCCTGCTGAAAACAAAAGCCTTAACCTGGGGCAGTAAAATTATTTACACCACCGATCATTTCATTAAAAGAGCACAGGAATTCTTCAGTGTCCATCAAGCTGGTTGCCTCGGAAAATACCCCCTGTTCGTCATGACCAAAAAGAAATAGACCCAGATGTCTATCTATCAGCATGGTCTGAAACGCCTGAGATCATTCCGATATTCTAAGGGCTAATATCTTAACGACCCACATGAAAATTTTATTGAAATTCCTTGCGATTGTTTAAAGAGCTGCAGCCTGCCCTGAATTCAATTGACAAACTCCTAACGGCAACTGTAGGTAGATGATGACCGACGAAATCATCTTTGGTGAAATACAATCCCGTTAAAGACAGGCCGCGGAAACTTTCGGCCAAGAGTTAGTTGAGGATCAAGGTGCATTTTTTTCTAACATCAACGCTTCAAAAAAGGAGGTCGTAATGAGAAAAGGAATCTTGACCGCAACAATTTTAGGTGTTTTTACAATTACCCTACTGCTTCTACCGGTATTTAATGCAGAAGTGCAAGCCGCCGACAAGCTTGGCTGGGTCGGCCCCGTCTACAAGGAATTGTCTGCTAGTCTGAACAAAGGATTCAAGGCGTACTATAAAAAGACCTATGGCAAGGACGTGGACATCACATTCGTGCGGCCTGGCGGATGGCCGGTATGCCTGGATAAAGTCAGGGCATGGGGCGGAAAACCGGATGCCGATATTTTCTTAGGTGCCGGCGCACCAGCCCATGAAGTTTTAAAACAGGAAGGATTGATTGTACCATACAGACCCAAAGGTTGGGACAAGGTCCCTGCCGATTGGCATGGTATGAAGGTCAAGGATAAAGGGGATTTATGGACCTGTTTTGCGCCCTGGATTGTCACCAATTTGTATAATGAGAAAGTTTTAAAAAAGCTACGGCTGCCGCCACCAAAAACTTGGCATGATTTGCTCAATCCGATCTACAGGGGCAACATTGTGCATACACTGCCATACGCCTCCGGCACTATGCACGAAACGATTGAAATTCTCATGCAGGCTTTTGGTGAAAAGGAAGCTTGGAAATATCTGCGATTACTGGCCGCTCAGCTAGCCCGCTTTTCAACTGGTAGCACGGATACCACCCA
>JASJAZ010000261.1 GCA_030066785.1 Desulfobacterales bacterium
GGTCCCAACGACATCATACATAGAATCAGTAGAATTGCGTAATATACGGAAGTATTTAAGCGGGAATATTGTCTCATTAGAGTCGCCTCAGTAATTTTCTTCAGCGGCGCGGGCGCGCGCCAAACGAGCATCTCGCACTTTCGTGTAAATGAACATAATAAGCGTGATCATCATTACGAGGGCGAGCAGAATATTTGACAACGCAGCGGCCCGGCCGAGTTCCCAGCTTACAAATGCCGTTTTGTAGATTTGCAGGGACAAAATTTCAGTAGATAGCCCCGGGCCACCGTTGGTCATGATAAAAATTACCTCAAGTACTTTGAACGCATCGATCATGCGCAACAGGCCAGCGACCACCAGCACCGGCATCATTAGCGGCAACTTGATATAAATGATTTGCTGCCACTCGGAAGCACCATCGATGCGGGCAGCTTCCAAAGATGACTTCGGCAGAGATTGTAACGCCGCCAGCGACAGGATAAAGATAAAAGGTGTCCATTGCCAGATATCGGCTATAATGACCGATGGTAAGGCCCACTTAGGTGAGGAGAGCCATGGAATGGATTTAAATCCCCAATCTTTGAGAGTTTTGTTAATAATCCCAAACTGCGGATTGTACATGTAACGCCAAATCAGGCCGACCACGATCGGGGCGATCATCATTGGAAGAATGAAAATGGTGCGGAAAACCGACATGCCCCGGATGGGCCGTTCGAGCATAAGGGCAAGCCCGAGGCCGAGCAGCATTTCCAGAACCACTACCGAGGAGGCGAACACCACAGTGACCATAAAAGATTCCCGGAAACTAGGATCTTGCAAAATCCAAAGGTAGTTACCGAAGCCGGCGAAAGTAGAGTCGGCAAAAGGCTTTCCCATGCGCCAATCGAAAAAGCTGGCAACACTCAGGTAACCAACGGGATAAAGGAGCGCCACAATGAGAATGATACCGGCAGGAGCCAGAAAGAGATATGGTGTAGCTCGATTCATGGTATTCGACGGTATCATGTTGTCTTCTCCATCATTTTAATAATTTGTTGCGGTTGAAATGTGCCGGGCGCAGGTGCTCTTGCGCCCGGCAGTTTATAGCTGAGTTAGTTTACTGCCACGTATAATAGCCAGCTTTTTCCTGGATTGCCCGGGCCCGTTTGGCAACTTCGTCAAGTGCTTCTTTGACGCTGATTTGACCGGTCATGGCCTTGGATAGTGTGGTGCCCAATTCTTTGTTAACTTCACCCCATGTGGAGATGATCGGGCGCCAATCCGGATCAGCATATTTAAGGGCTTCGCCAAACACTGCCATATGCGGGAATTTGGCATTGACGTCCGGATCAGCATGGGTTGAAAAGCGAGATGGATTGCCGCCTTCCAAGGCAATCATCTTGTCGACACGCTTGGAGGTCAGCCACTGCATCAACAAGAACGCCGCCTCTTTATTCTGGGCATTTTTCGGGATGGCGATACCGAAGCCACCTGTCTGGGATCCGCGGCGCACGCCTTTGGGATGCAGGGCCCAGCCGACTTTACCAACGATTTTGGATTTTTCAGGGTTGTTGACTTCCCCGGCTATAACGGTTGAATCCAAGAACATCGCGGCCTTGCCTTGCAGAAATGCGTTTTTCATTTCGGCGAAACCGAAAGAGGTGCCGCCTTCCGGCCCGCATTCGAGAATTTTTTTCAGGGTTTCGCCCGCCTTAATTCCGGCTTCATTGTTGATGATGGGATTCCATTGATCATCGTACACGCGTCCACCGAGTGGGGCCAGATGCAACAAATAGGCATGCGAGGTTTGGTGGCCGGAAGCGCCACGCGAGGTCAGCCCGGCCATACCTGGCTCAAGTTGCTTGATCTTACAGGTCGTCTCCAACAGTTCGTCATAGGTCTCAGGTACTTTCAGGTTATGTTTCTCAAATATATCCTTACGATATCCGAGAACCGAGGTTTCGGAACCAAAGGGGATGCCGTACAAAGCACTGGTAGGTCCCGGCAGATAACCTTTTTTACCCCCGACTTCACCAATATTCTGAACATAGCCGGTGATTAGGTCTTCGGGATCATAGTTGGGATCAGCAAGCTTAGGGTTCATGAAAAACCGGGCAAGTGGCTCAATCTGATCAGCGGCGACATAGTCAGCTTTGGAGAACACAACATAGGCCAAGAGGTCATAGTCGCCTCTTGGTTTTGTTAGCTCTAAAGACTGTTTTTGACGCATGGCCAGATATTGAAGTTGATCAACCTCAACCTTAATGCCGGTTTCTTTTGTAAATTTTGGAATGACCTTCATGACGGCATCGAAATGCGGATGCGCTGGGAAATTGACGACGAGGGTTTTACCTTTGTATGGTGCGTATGGATTTCCAGCCATTGCATCCGTAAACACCAATCCGGCCGCAATTCCTACAAACAAAACTGTGAATAGCGTTTTTTTCAAAAGATTAATCATAATGCCCTCCGATCTGTAATAATTAGAGTTGTTGGGCTTCCTTTCTACAAGGTCGCCTCGGTATTTGGGTCGAACAAATAAATGCTTTTAGGATCGACTGTAAACGCAAGTGTTTCGTTAGTACCGAGGGGGGTGTCTGAGCTCACCTCGATTTGGATTTGTTGTCCGCCGAGGCGGGACATGATGACCGACTGACTGCCGATGTACTCGGGTAGAACCACAGGTAAGTCGAGCTGAACACCGTCGGTGCTGCCATTAGCGATCTTGAAAGCCGTCGGACGAATGCCAACGATAACTTCTTTAGACTGCTGTTCCTGCACGCGTTTTTGCAAGGTATCTGGTAAGGGTAAACGATAGCCATCACCGTTTACGAATATGCGGCCTTCTGATTCTTCAAGCATCCCATCGAAAAAGTTCATAGGGGGAGATCCCAGAAAGCCAGCAACGAATTTATTCACCGGGGTTTTATACAACTGCTCGGCCGAACCTTGTTGTTGGATGTCTCCGCTGCGCAGAACGACGATTCGATCGCCCAGAGTCATGGCCTCGACTTGGTCATGGGTTACATAGATCATATTTTTTTCAAGCCGCCGACGCATCAATGCGAGCTCGGCTCTCATTTGGGTGCGAAGCTTGGCATCCAGATTCGATAGGGGCTCATCGAACAGGAACGTGCTCGCATCGCGCACCAAAGCACGTCCCATGGCGACACGTTGGCGTTGCCCGCCAGATAGTTGCGCCGGTTTGCGGGATAGAAGGGGGACAATTCCCAAAATATCAGCTACTTTTTTAACGCGTTCCTCTATCTTCGCCTTGGGATAACGGGCCAAACGGAGGGCAAAGGACATGTTGCGCGCCACGTTCATGTGCGGATAGAGGGCATAGTCCTGAAAGACCATGGCAATATCACGATCCTTGGGTTCCAAGTGCGACACGGGTTTATCATCAATCAGAATTTCACCGGCCGTTAAAACTTCCAAACCGGCAATCATGCGCAGGACGGTTGATTTACCGCACCCCGATGGCCCCACCAATACGGTAAACTCATTATTGGCCATGGACAGGTTGAGATTTTCTACTACCGTTACGGAGCCATAACTCTTTTTAATATCTTGCAATACAATTTGCGGCAATTTTACCCCCTAAAATTTAGAACAAGCAGTTGCAGTATTGGCATCATTTTATATTATTTTGCCCTTGGTTCGATGGCCCAATTTCTATCATCGCCGGTCTGCAGCGGTTTCATTAGCATCATTTTCCTGCAACTCTTCCAGTCTCGATATAATGACAGCGGCAGCGTCTTTCAGATCACGCTGGAGCGCTGCCACCGCTTTTTTCTTGTCACCCCTTGAAAAGCCAGCAAACATTTCGCGATGGCACTCCAAAGCACTGGTGAGGTCGCGTTCATGCACGGCATAAAGATAAATGTACGGATTGACCCTGGCGAGCAGACGCTGGATCAATTCCATCAATAAAGGAGAGTCTGCGTAGGAGTAGATAGCTTTATGGAATTGGTCATTTTTTCGAATATAGGCTTTGTGATTGACGCCAACGTGTTTGCGCATCGCCGTTAGGATTAGTTCTACCTTAGGAATGGCAGTTGGCGGACGCTGTTGACAGGCCTTGGCGATCGCTTCCGATTCGAGCAACAGACGCAGGTTAAGGACTTCGCTAAACTCTTTACTGGTCAGATGGTTGACCTGAATCCTTTTGTTACTTTCAACGACCAGAATTTTCTCGGATTCAAGCTGCCAGACGGCTTCACGCACAGGTAGGAGGCTAACACCAAACTTTTCAGCCAGTCCTCGAAGGTTAATGACCTCACCGGGTAGCAATTCGGCACCAAGAATTTTAGCCCGCAATTTTTCGTAGACTTTTTGCCTTAGTGTCACGCTGGTGATTTTTTCAGCCATCAAATGCCACCCTTTGTAATATGTGATTACATATCACATATAAATGTGCCGTCAAGCATTAATTGTGATATTATCAAAATGGGGTGGGATATATTTTTTTTTAAAAATATCAGACGAATGCAGTGTTAAATTCATGCATCTTTTGATGTTTCGCACAGAAATAAATTCATCTAATTGAGAATTTCACAGGAAATTCGCAAACAAAAATGATGGTCAGAAGAATTGGATAAATTATGGGATGACGCTGAGTATGTTAAATTCCTATAGTGTTGGCAAACTGACCCTCGTGTGATTAAATGAACGGCAATTTTAAAGTCCCCATGCATTATAGCAAATAACTTCCTGCTCGGGCTTGCGCGACCGTGGACTCGTTTCGAGTTTAAGATGTTTTTCGCTCAGATGGGCATCACTGCCAGGAAAACCCACTGCCACCAACGTAATGACCGTAAATTCTTCTGGAATATCGAAATTCTTTTTCACCACTAGCGGATCGAAGCCGGCCATGGGGTGCGCGTAAAGTCCTTCTTTGATCGCTTGCAGTAGAAGATTCTGAGTCGCCAGGCCACAATCAAAAAAAGCATAGTCGCGCCCATCGCTTAATTGGCAATCAAGATCGATTTTGGTTGCCACGGCAATCAGGACAGGTGCTTTTTGGGCCCAGTAGTTACCCTCAGTCAGGGCTTCGCGCATTTTAGCCAATGCGCCATCATCAGATGCCACCAGGTAACGCCAAGACTGGCTATTGAAACAGGATGGCGCATACGTTGCGGCGGTCATGATTCGTGCAAGAGTTTCGTCAGGAATTTTTTCTTCACTCAGAGCTCGATTGGCACGCCTTTTTTCAATTTCTTGTAACAATTCCGACATGGTATTTTTTCCTTTCTTCATCTTGGTTTGAGTGTTGCAGATTAATTGAATTTTTTGATAATTTCCAATGAAAACTCAGTTAATGAATCGAGGATGATATCAGCCTGGTTCAGCTTATCGGCTGCGGGTGGAAACCTTGAATCCGGCACGGCAATCACGTGCATGCCCGCATTTTTGCCCGCCAATATGCCATTGCCGGAGTCTTCCAGGCAAACACACTTTGATGGTTCGACCCCCAGTTCTTTAGCGGTTGCCAGGTAGATATCCGGCG
>JASJAZ010000073.1 GCA_030066785.1 Desulfobacterales bacterium
AAAAATAAAGAAAATATAACTAAGAAATATATATTAAATTAGTGAATTCATGTCAAGTAATTTGTTGTATGACCGTGTTAAACCACTGGAAGCCTATTTTTGAAGGGTGTGTTGTTAGAATTTGATCATCATAGGGTTTGCAATGATTGGACAAACAGAACCTTTGCAGACTTGAGGAAAATCTATTAATCGATCTGGCAAGGATGATAGCTTACGAAGATATTGACATTTTTGATCTAAATAGGGGCTAGCGAGGATGAAGCCAACAATACAAAAAACACTTTGGATCGTAAGGCCTTAATTGCGAAAATTTGTTCCCATTTTTAGGCAAAGATGGTTACCATGTCAGCATTTGCCGATCGCCTGACGACCGGTAACTAACTGAAATAACGCTTCAATAACGATAGTTTGTTTTTAGCATGGATCTTGCAATCTTGAAATGATGACAACATACATTTCATATCAAAACAAACGCCTATTAAAATCAATGTTCAAAGCCAACGTTTATATTCGCCGCCTCCGGATTTTGAGGGGGATTTTAAAGATTGTTTTGGTATGGAGCGTGCTGGCACTGATTCTAATGGTTATTCGTCTGGTGGGTGAAGATAGATTTACCCGCATTATCGGGTTTATTTTTTTGCGACGTAAATATCAAGATATGCGGAATTCTGAGACGATTTAGGCTCACTATCTATCTTTGACGCTATGGTTCAAGAATTTAAACAGATTTGCCAACGTAAATTTTAACGCCCTCATCGGCAGTCATGTATATTGTCAAATTCTGAGCCTCTGAAACGAAAGGCAGCTTCATCGAAGCTGCCTTTTGTCATGCTAAGAGGTATCAAGAGATATTTTGGGTATTTGCCATGTAAAAATTCAACCAACCGGTTACCAGCAAGGAGTTGAAGGGTCGATTTTTAAATGCCTTGCTGCTAGCCTGTAAGCGTCGCACTTTCCGGAGACTGCCATTAGCAAACCATTACATTCACCTTTTTGCGATGGACTTAAAAGAGATTATAGTATGTGTTAGCATACTTTTTTAGAAATTTTATTCGAGTTATCGAGTATTTGTATGTACTCTACCTGATGTTTGAAAAAAGCTTTTTAATATCATCTCAATGTGAGCATTGAAGCAGGAGGGTTGGCAGATGTTGCGTCAGCGGATAGTTTTTTTTATAAGTTTTCTTTACATGCTGCATATCGGACCAATCAATGCGGCCTCGATCCAGTTTTTCGATAAGGGATTATTCAACGGTCAGATGTGGTTGCTGCTAAATGAATCTCAAAAAATCACCCACCTAACGGGACTTCGCGAGGGCATTTTGCTTTGTATTACCGAAATATCTGATGATAATTTGATCCCTGAAAAACTCAAAAAGGCGATGATTGATTCAGGGCTTTTCGATCGGCGCCGACTATTGTTTACGGCCTTGGGTCCGGCGGATTTATCGCCTCATATCGACACATTTTACAAAGAACCACTAAACCTGCACATTCCAATTGTGCATGCTTACCGGTATGTGTGCATGGAATTGAATCATGTATCGAAACTGGAGCTTGAAAAGGACTTGGTGCAAATGCAGAAGCGTTTCCCGATTTTAGATTCCGGCAATTAATACCGGTAACCGATTGCTGCGATAGACGTTGTTTACTTCTAAGGATGATCAATGAACATTTTTGGGATAATTATTCTAATTGCGCTGCTAGGTGAATATGCGTTGAATCTGGCTGCCGACATTTTGAATTTAAAAGCATTGAAAGATAATGTCCCGCAACGTTTTAAAGGCATATATGATCCTGTCCAATACGAAAAATCTCAGCATTACTTAAAAACCAATACCAAATTCGGCTGGGTAAGCGCGACGTTTGATTTATTGATTCTTATAGTTTTTTGGTTTAGCAAAGGTTTTTATTGGCTCGATCATTGGGTGCGCTCCCATGGATGGGAACCCGTAGTAACCGGCATCGCCTTTATCGGAATCTTGATCTGCATTCGATCCGTATTAGCGTTTCCATTTAGTCTTTATGCCACGTTTGTCATCGAAGAACGGTTTGGATTTAATCAAACCTCATGGCGCACCTTTATACTCGATCGAATTAAGGGTGTCGCTTTGGGTATTATCTTGGGCATCCCGCTTTTGGCGGGAATTCTGGCTTTTTTTGAGTATGCCGGTGCGAATGCCTGGTGGTATTGCTGGATCGCGGTGACGCTTTTTATGCTATTTGTTCAGTTCATAGCCCCCACTTGGATCATGCCGCTGTTTAATAAGTTTGAACCTCTAAAAGAGGGTGAATTTCGCTCGGCAATCCTTGCATACGCAGCATCCATTCAATTTCCAGTTAAAAATGTATTTATTATGGATGGATCCCGTCGCTCTCGAAAATCCAACGCCTTTTTCACCGGTTTTGGGCGCAATAAACGTATTGTTCTTTTCGACACCCTGATTAAGCAGCATCAAATATCTGAGCTTGTGGCGATTCTGGCGCACGAAATGGGACATTACAAGAAAAAACATATTTTGATCGGTCTGTGTATCGGGTTTGCTCAGACTGGCATTACACTCTATTTACTGTCACTTTTTCTTCATTTGCCAGCGCTTTTTGATGCTTTTTTTCTGCCGCAGCCCTCGGTTTATGCCGGATTAATTTTTTTTGGGTTATTGTATACACCCTTGGCGCTTTTCCTTGGCCTTATCATGCAAATGATATCCCGGCGCAACGAATATGCCGCTGATCGGTTTGCCGTCGAAACGACCCATGATGCCACCGCATTAATCAGGGCCTTGCAAACGCTTTCGGTACACAATCTTTCAAATTTATCACCCCATCCATTTTATGTGTTTTTAAATTATTCACACCCTCCCGTACTAAAACGGATTGAAATGATCACATCACATGGCCATGGTCGTTGACGCTTCATATAGGGGTAACTATTATGATTACATTATTTTCAAAGTATGAAATGATCAAAGTTGAAAGTAGACGCGGCTGCTTATTGAAGCCGGTTAGTCTTTTGGCGCCAACTGACCAATTAGCAAAGATGATAAGGTTATATCCATTTTCGATGTTTGGCTTAAACCATTGGCAGTCTTTAAGCATTTGAGGATACGACTACATGTACCGTTATTCAGCTTGTATTATTAGTAGGCTTACGGTCATAAACGAAATTGTGTTTGGATCATCTAAAGGGGGTGCTCTATGATACCAATTGTCGGTTTTATTTGTTTCATGTTGGTCGCCTTTTCTTCTCCGGTAGCTGCGGAAATATATAAATATGTTGATAAAAACGGTGTGGTTCGATTTACAAACGAGCTTTCCAAGGTGCCTGAAGAGTATCAGGATGATGTGCAGCGCATCGAAAAGGTAGGCAAGGAAACAGAAAATGAACCCGAGGTATCACAAAGCGATGATCGTTGGCCGGCTTTTACCAATATTAAGGAACAGGGGCGAGAAGCAAAGCTAAACGAAGAACAGGATGCCGAGGTTGAAGAAAATGCGAATGATGAAAAACGCCAAGCACTGATTGAAGAGAAAGAGAGTTTGCTGCAAGAAAGGGAAGCATTGGAAATACGCTACCGGGTGCGGAAAAGAAAATCGGTTACGCGTGCCAAGATTCGTGCCATCGATGAACGCTTACGTGAGATCAATGCCATCCTGGAATCGGATGCACCTTTAGAAGTAAAATCGGCCGACTATGAATAGAAGCGGCTGCCGTTCCCAAGATACTGCGTTGGAGATGGTGTTTAGTACAAGGTATCGCCAGCGTTTGTTCATAAAGGGTTTAGTTGTCGGAATTATATTTATGAAAATCGAATGGATTACTTAGCGTACAACAGGTGGCATGATCAATGAATAAAGAGGGTTAGTTTTGACGATAAGAAGAAGGAATTGCTTCCCAAATTTTAGCTTTGACCAATTCAGGTAAATCGATGAAACCTAAATGAAATATTTCTTCATCAATATCATCTTTGGTGATTTTTAATTTTTTTTTGGCTAATTTCGCACACAGCAGACCAATATGAAATGCCGCACTAATTGAATCTTCCCAGGCTTCCTTATCTTTGCGAAAACGGTTGAGTTCGCGAATCTCATCAAAAGTAAAGAATTCCTTATCGACGACATAACCTTCGGGTTGGGTTAACTTCGATGATTTCTGTTTAAGCGCTTCGTTTTGCAGCTCCATGCGCTCTATATCATTGGCCAAAAAACGAAGTTTAGGAAGTTCCTTCTTGAGAGGATCGGTTCCCGCCACAAACAATTTTATGGCCAAAAGATCAAATTGTTTTAAGTTGCTGAAGTGTGACTTATACGCGGGCAGTCCCTTCTCAATATAATTGACGAGCTGGTCCTCTGTTATACCCCATCTATCCAGCAAATACGAACTTGAAACCCAACGCAACGATTTGCTCATAATTGTTCTCCTGCTGAGATCAATACCTGCATAACGGTTAAAAATTTCTTTAACATCCTTATAAATAAATTAAAAGTAGAATTTAAGATACCAATATCGACCATCATTCATTTTTAGAATGCAGCGATCGATTACCATAGACAACCAATTTATGACGGTTTCGGCCGGCGTCCAGCCGCGATAACGTACGGGCATAATTGCTTGACACACATAGATATTGCAGCTAAATTGACTGGCTTTAATGTTGATATTGTTTGGAGGACTGCATGGATTATAAAAAAACGCTCAATCTACCGTCAACCAAATTTCCGATGAAAGCCAACCTGGCTAAGCGTGAGCCAGAACAATTGCAAGCGTGGGAATCGGCCCGACTGTATGATCAAATCAGGAAAGCTTCGAAAGGGCATGAAACCTTCATCTTGCATGATGGGCCGCCGTATGCCAACGGAAATATCCACATTGGTACAGCCTTGAACAAGATACTCAAAGATATCATTGTGCGCTCCAAACAGATGGCCGGATACGATGCCATATACGTTCCGGGATGGGATTGCCACGGCTTGCCCATTGAACACAATGTTGATAAAGAAATCGGCTCGCGTAAAATCGATTACACTCAGGCCGAGTTTCGCAAACTTTGTCGTGATTACGCGGAGAAGTTTATCAATATCCAACGCGATGAGTTCAAGCGGTTAGGCGTGCTGGGCGAATGGGATCGCCCTTACTTAACCATGAATTATGTCTATGAAGCCACGATTGCCAGTGAATGCTGCAAATTTGCGTTAGATGACAGTCTGTTTCGAAGCAAGAAGCCGATTCACTGGTGCTGCAGTTGCCAGACGGCGCTGGCTGAGGCTGAAATTGAATACCAGGACGAGCAATCGCCTTCCATTTTTGTTAAATTTCCCTTGATGGATGATCTGAATGCTCAGTGGCCGGCGCTTGCCAATAAAAACGTGTTTGTCATTATCTGGACCACGACACCCTGGACGCTGCCGGCTAATTTAGCCATCGCCCTGCACCCTGATTTTAGGTATGCAGCGGTTGAATTACCAAATAATGAGGTTTTTATCGTCGCCAAGGATTTGGTGGACAGCTGTATGCGGCTGTTTGGTTACAAAGACTACCGTATCGTTGCGGAAATGGGGGCTGACATGCTTGAGCACAAGCGCTGTCGGCATCCGCTGTATGACCGCGCGTCGTTAATTGTGCTGGGCGCTCATGTCACACTGGACGCCGGTACCGGTTGCGTGCACACGGCCCCCGGTCACGGGCGTGAAGATTATGAGGTCGGTTTGGAATACGATCTTGAACCCTTTTCACCTGTCGACAATCGCGGTAAATTTACCGACGAAGTCGACTTCTTTGAGGGCCAATTTGTTTTCAAAGCCAATGCCAATATCAATGCCAAACTGCACGAAATCGGTGCCCTGGTGGGCGAGGAGACCATCGAACATGCTTATCCCCATTGTTGGCGTTGCAAAAAACCCGTGATCTTCCGGGCCACGCCGCAGTGGTTCATTTCCATGGATAAAACAGGTTTGCGTCAAAACTCCCTAAAGGCAATTGACGAAGTCCAGTGGATTCCGCATTGGGGGCGTGAACGCATTTACGGTATGATTGAAAACCGTCCTGATTGGTGCGTTTCGCGCCAGCGGGCCTGGGGTGTGCCGATCACTATTTTTTATTGCGATAAGTGCGATGCGCTGCACATCGACCAGGAGATCGTCGATAATATTTTTACCCTGTTTTCAAAACATGGTGCGGATGTTTGGTTTGAAAGGGATGTCGCCGAATTACTACCAGGCGAGGCCGTCTGCCGCCATTGCGGACATACGACCCTAAAGAAAGAAACCGACATTTTAGATGTTTGGTTTGATTCGGGAGTGAGCCATGCGGCCGTATTGGAGGCCCGCGATTATCTGAAATGGCCCGCAGACCTTTACCTCGAAGGCAGCGATCAACACCGGGGCTGGTTTCATAGTTCATTGTTGACAGCCGTAGGAACCCGTCAGCGAGCCCCCTATCGATCCGTGCTCACCCATGGATTTGTGGTTGATGCGGACGGTAAGAAAATGTCCAAATCGCTGGGCAATGTGATTGCACCAGCAGAGGTGATTGCTAAGTATGGCAGCGAAATTTTGCGCCTCTGGGTTTCGGCCTCTGATTACCGGGATGACATTCGGATATCCGACAATATTTTAAAGCAGCTCAGTGACGCTTACCGCCGCATTCGCAATACCAGCCGTTTTTTACTGGGTAATTTGTTTGATTTTAATCCAGCTAAAGATCGTGTGGCGTATGAAGATTTGAGCGAATTGGATCAATTCGCCCTTCACCGCTTGCAGGAGCTCATCAAAAAAAACCTCAAAGGGTTTGAAGATTACGAATTTCATGTAATCTATCACTCGCTGCACAATTATTGTACGCTCGATCTCTCGGCATTTTATTTGGATATCTTAAAAGACCGCTTATATACCTCGCCACCAAAGTCTATCCAGCGAAGGGCGGCCCAAACGGTTATGCATACTATTTTGGATAGTATTGTCCGGCTCATGGCCCCCATAATGGCGTTTACCGCGGAAGAAATCTGGCAATATATGCCTGATTATTCAGAGAAAGAACCAAGCGTGCACTTGGCGAAATTACCCATGCCGATTGCCGAATGGCAAAATGAAACACTAGCCAACAAATGGAATCAACTGTTGGCCGTTCGCAGTGAAGTCAGCAAAGCCCTGGAGTTGGCTCGCGAAGAAAAACTCATCGGACACCCGTTAGATGCCGCCGTTACCTTGCAGGCCGATGGCGAATTGTTTGAATTATTGCGGACCTACGAGCAAGAACTGCGTGCTATTTTTATTGTTTCTGCGGTAAACCTTTCCAAAGGTGAGACCACGGAACAACTGTATCAAAGCAGTACCCTGGAAGGCCTGTCGATCGGCGTGCAAACAGCTCCGGGAGAAAAGTGTGCACGATGCTGGGTATATGCCACGGATGTCGGCAATGATTCGGAACAACCCACCATTTGCGGTCGTTGTCTGCAGTCCTTAGTGGAAATCTAGCTAAGCAGTAAAACAAGATTCTGGGTATTGGTGCATCTCACATTTATTAATTGTCATAGCAAAGTCCGGTATCCTCCCCTTAAACCAGATCATATAGAAAAAGGGTCAGAACGCAACCATGTCTTGGCAAACAAACAAATACGTAAAGCTAACCATTATCGCCATTGCGGTGGTGTGTTTGGACCAAATTTCCAAAGCTATCATTTTAAAAACACTTCCATTGTATCAATCGGTGGAGGTTATTCCCGGCTTTTTTAATCTAACCCATATTCATAATCCAGGGGGCGCGTTTGGATTTTTAGCGGACCAAACCTCCACCCTACGACATTTCGTTTTTTTGATTGTCTCGTTGTTGGCCATCGGCCTCATTTTTTACTTTTATAAAAAAACGCCTCAGTCCCATCCCTGGTTGGCTTCAGGTTTTGCATTGATTTTTGGAGGTGCCATTGGCAATATTATCGACCGGCTGCGCTTAGGAGAGGTAGTTGATTTTTTGGATTTTTATATTGGTCGTTGGCATTGGCCAGCCTTCAATGTGGCCGATAGTGCGGTAACGATTGGGATCTTCATTTTCATCTATCATATGGTCCTTAAAAAGTTGCCGGACTAGTCGGATAGTTTTGCCGCAACCGTTTTAAATGGCAGTGGTGTATCTTCTCCTCTCATGATAAATATTGAAATTTTGTTTTCCTGAATCACTCATCCGCAAATGCCTGTTATTACCTATAGCCAATTAGATGGTTTCCTAAAGACCTTAAAGCCCGGCAACGCCCAATCGGCATCGTGCCAGGCATTTTTATTTCACGGAAACGAGTACTTGTATCGAACCGCGTTGGCAGCGGTGCGTAACACCCTGATGCCGGAGACAGCCCAAAAAATGAACTATGAAACCATTGATGGTGATACCGGCTATCTTAGGGAGGCAATCGAGCGCATCTGCACGGTTTCGTTGCTGGCCGGCCCTAAAATTGTAGCCGTGATCGACTCTAAAATTTTTTATTCGAAACATGACCATGAACGTATTTTACAAAAAATGAAGAATGCGTTTGACCGCCATGATTTAAAATCAGCTTCACGGCTTTTTGTTAGACTACTAAGTCTTTTGAAAATAACCTATGCCGATTTCGATCACGATTCTTTACAAAAAAGCGTCCAGGTGAACCAAGAAGACCTCGTATGGTTGAAAAAAGTTGCTGATTATTGCCGGTCTAAACAGGTAGAGATTCCGCCGGCCGTAGATTTAAGTGAAGAACTGAACCGGATAATTAACAAGGGGTTTCCGCGGGGCAATTATTTTGTCATGACATCCGATCTCGTGGATAAGCGCCGTCGGCTTTACAAGTCATTTGAGAGCCAGGGCCTTGTAATTGACTGCAGTGTACCCAAGGGTGACCGCAAAGCCGATCGTGACATACAGCAAAAAGTGATGGAGCACGCGGTTGCTGATATTTTGAATCAATACGGTAAAACCATTGCAGCAGATGCCCGGAGCAAATTGTATGACATAACCGGTTTTGATTTGCGGTCGATTGCCAATAATATAAAAAAACTGATTGATTATATCGAGCCCCGCACAGACATTACCATAGAGGATGTTTCCCTTATTTTGAAACGTAGTAAACAGGATCCGATTTATGCCTTAACTAACGCTTTTGCCGATCGTGATATCAACCAAACACTCTTTTATATTAACTCTTTGTTGAAAAATAATTATCATCCTCTGCAAATCCTTAGTGCCCTTTTGAATCAAACCCGCAAACTGCTGACAGCCAGAGATTTTATTGAAAGCCGTTATGGTAATGTATGGCGTCAGGGAATTGGTTATACTCAGTTTCGCAGCCAGGTTATTCCCGCCTTGCAATCATATGACCGTGTACTGACAGATTTTTTGGGCGAATGGCATCAGGTCATCATACCCCCTGCGAATGACACGGCAATTACCAAAAAGCAAATCAAATCTGGAAAAGCCAGGACCGACCTGATGTTGCTTAAAAATCCTGCCAACGCCTATCCGGTTTATCTGTTATTATCCAAAGCACAGAAATTTTCACATGCGAAACTCGTCACTGCCCTGCATCAGTGGGGAGAGGTTGACCGGCAACTAAAATCATCAACGGCAAATCCACGGCTTATTATCGAAAAGACCATCCTTTCAATTTTGATGGAGGTTTCCCAGACTGTAGGCACCCCTCGAAATAAGGCTGTCAAATCTGAACATGCCGCGACGCCCCTAAAATTATCCGGTGCCAGTTATGATAAAACGATCTAAAAGCGGAATACGGATTGGGTAAAAAATGGGTTTTTGGCGACAGCAACAAGAAAAATTGGCCTTGCGATTTCTAATTTGGCAATATCAAAAACAGAAGATTGCAGTCCCGCCGATTCCTACACTAAAGCGCCAGGCCGCTCAAGTAGTGGACGAAGCCCATCGCATCGCGGCCCAAAGAGGGGGCAATGTGATGACAATTATTAAATCTATGATGACCGATCTGAGGGAAAAATAGGCCGATATCCGCTGGAATTAGATATTGAAAAAGCGCTATGTCTATGTTATCAACCGTAGCCAATTTTTCAGCCTGAAAGTGTGAGTCAATCCCCGCGCAACCCAGATTTTTCTCAGATGGACCATCATTAATCTTTAAAAGAAGGAGGCAAGAATGAGAAGAGGGCTTTTAATCGGCATTATCTGCTGTCTAGCAGTCGGCCTGATATTTTCCGGGTGTGGCAAAAAAGAGGAGCCGAAGATCAAAATCGGCTTTAATATCCCGCTAACCGGCGATATTCCAAAGGTGGGCGAAGGTTCTAAGTTTGCTGCTGAAATGTTTAAAGCTGACATCAATTCCGCAGGTGGGCTAAAGGTTGGTGATAAATCCTATCAGTTGGAGTTCATCTATGAAGATAATGAATCCAAGGCCCAATCGGCCACGGCTGCAGCGCTTAAGCTGATTACCCAGGATGATGTGTTGGCGATTATAGGGCCACAATCCAGTAAACAGGCCGTGCCGTCAGGTGAGATTTGCAATGCCAACAAAACCCCCATGATTTCGCCTTGGTCAACCAACCCAAATACCACCAAAGATCGTCCGTACGTTTTCCGTGGTTGTTTTCTAGACCCATTCCAAGGACCGGTGGCCGCCAATTTTGCCACTGAGGAATTTGGTGCCAAAAAAGCAGCGGTATTGTTTGACGTGGCCAGCGACTATCCGAAGGGTTTGGCCGAATTCTTTAAGGGCGCGTTTGAAAAGATTCATGGGTCGGGCTCTGTAGCTGCCTTTGAAACTTTTACCACCAAAGACCGCGATTTTTCGGCCCAGTTAACCAACATTATCAAATCAGATGCCGATATCCTATTTACACCTCAGTACTATGATGAAGTACCGCTGATTGTGAAGCAAGCGCGTGAACTGGGTTGGACCAAACCAATTTTGGGAAGCGATAGCTGGGGATCGGCGGAACTTATGAACCTATGCGGCGATGACTGCAAGGGTTCTTTTTTTAGCACGCACTATGCGGCCGCCGGCGCCAAGGGCGCTACCAAGGAATTTATTGACCGTTATAAAGAAAAATATGGATACGTTCCCGATGATGTCGGCGCCCTCACGTGGGACTCCATTCGATTGCTCGTTCAAGCGATTCAGAATACCGGCGGCTTAACCGGTGATTTACAGAAAGACCGTGATGCCATTAAAGACCAGCTGGCACAAATTAAGGATTTTGCAGGTATCACGGGTAACATGACGTTCACGCCGGACGGTGACCCGGTTAAATGTGCGGTCATTGTGAAAATCAGCCAGGCGGGCGATTTTGAGTTTTATAAATCTGTCTGCCCACAATAATTAGGATATCGGAATCTTTCCTGATTATTGACACCGGCTGCTAATGAACAGTTAGCCTTTGACGTAAATTAGTTCGGCCCAACAAAAGCGGGCAAGGGGATATTCCCTAGGCCCGCTTTTGAAATAATAAGGAGCGGTTGCAATGGGCGAATTTTTTCAAAACCTGGTAAATGCCCTGCAATATGGCAGTTTTTTAGCCCTTATCGCCTTAGGATATTCCATGGTCTACAGTATTTTGATGCTGTTTAATTTTGCCCATGGCGATATCTTCATGGTTGGGGCTTACATCGGGTTCGGTATTGCCACCTTATTGGTAACGCTTGCATCCTTTGGCGCTTTAGCTTTGCCGGGCTGGCTGATTTTGGTGCTGACCATTATCATTTCTATGTTCTTAACCTCTTTTGTGGGCATGCTGGTCGAACGTATCGGTTACCGGCCATTAAGAGAGGCGCCTCGGGCATCAGCCGCTATTACCGGCCTGATGATTGGCATCATTTTAGAGACCGGCAATCTTGCACTCTTGGGAGCCAAACGGGTCAGTTTCCCCGCTCTCATCGAAAGTGCCACATACGATATCGGTGGCGTGTTTGTGACCAACAAGAAAATTATGATCGTTTTTGTGTCGATCATTCTCACCTTAGCCTTGCATCAATTTGTGACCAAAACCAAATGGGGTATGGCCATGCGTGCCATGGCCTTCGATTATTTGGTGGTACCGCTGATGGGGGTTTCGATCAACACGATTGCTCGGCTAACATTTGCGATTGGTTCAGCCCTGGCCGCCGCTGCCGGCATTTTATATGGTGTGGCTTACCCTGTTCTGGAGCCCTATATGGGCATTATTGTTGGGTGGAAAGCTTTTGTGGCGGCGATTCTTGGTGGCCGTGGTTCCATTCTGGGTGCGGCGTTAGCGGGATTTTTACTGGGGTTTATCGAAATTTTTGTCGCTATGATTTTTCCATCCACGTTTCGCGATTTAATCGCCTATTCCATCGTGCTGCTCATTCTCGTATTCAGGCCCCATGGTTTTTTTGGCGAACCTTACAGTGCCAAGCTGAGACTATAAACAAGAGGGATTTACAACCATCGACCAAGCGGATCGAATTTTTTGATTAAGGATCGTCATGCAAGATACCATCGAACAAACCCACCCGCCTCATGTGACATTCTGGCGTAAGGTTAAGACATTATTTGTAAAAATACCCCTATTGGGTTGGATTGTTGGCGCGATTGTTGCTGTTCTCGTTGAACGATTGGTTGGTTCCGGTTTCGCATCCGGCCTCGGCTTGACCAAAGAGCCGGCATTATTTGGCTTGCTCATCATTCTCAAAACACCGTCCCTCATCCCCGGTGCGCTGCTGTATGTGTTGCTAATTTATATGTTGCCCACCGTTGCGGTTGCATGGGCTACTGCATTATTTGCCAACCGCATTGCAGCGTTGCTACTAAAAAAACATATCCTGATTGCAGTGCTTGTCCATCTGGGGTTGTTGTATGTGGTCCTGCACTTCTGGGCCGACATCAGCGGCTATCGGGCGCATACCTTGAAATTGGCCCTGATCGCTATCATGGTGACGCTTAGTTTAAATATTATCAATGGGTACATGGGCGAGTTTTCGTGTTCGCACCCAGGCTTTATGGCTTTAGGAGCTTATACTTCATCTGTTTTTACGCTCTCGCTTTTTACCGATCATCGTTTTTTCGGATCAGCCGTTCTTCCCGAAGCATTGGGGCCTTTTCTATTTCCCATTGGTTTGATTCTGGGAGGTTTGGTGGCCGCCCTGGGTGCGCTGATTGTGGCTATTCCATCTTTCCGTACGCGCGGTGATTATTTGGCCATTATTTCATTGGCCTTTATGTTTATTGTCAAAAGTATGATTGAAAACATGGAGTTCGTGGGAGGACCTCGGGGGTTAAGCGGTCAGCCCCGCTGGGCTGATTTGACTACGATTTTTATCTGGACGGTCATTAGTATTTGGATCATTAATAATTTTGTCCGTTCGACGTTGGGAAAAGCCCTGAACGCTGTAAGGGATGAGGAAATGGCGGCCAACTCAATGACTGTCAACACCCGACGAACCAAAATTACGGCGTTTCTATTCGCTGCGTTCTGGGCGGGTGTTGCCGGTGGACTACTTGCACACGTATTGCAATATGTGAATCCGAGTACGTTCGGAATACAAAAACTGGCCGAAGTGCTGGCCATGGTTTACTTTGGCGGCCTTAACTCGGTTTACGGATCCATCGTCGGTGCGGTCAGTATAACGGTTTTAGGCGAAGCATTGCGACCGCTAGAAATTTTTAAGTGGATTATCATCCCTCTTATTCTCATTTTGGTAATGATTTTTAGACCTCCGGGTCTGATTGCATTTAAGGAATTTGATGTCAGACGTATATTGCAACCGAGAAACACGCCGAAAAAAGAGGTTAAGGATGACGCTGCTTAAAGTTGAAAACATGACACATTATTTTGGCGGGTTGCGTGCGGTGCATAATTACAATTTATCCATCGAACCCGGTCAAATCAGAGGACTTATTGGACCAAACGGTGCCGGTAAAACCACGATATTTAACTTGATTACAGGTGTATATAAACCGACTGAAGGCAAGGTCATCCTTGGAGGCCAAAATCTTGTCGGTTTGCAGCCCCATAAAATTGCAGCGGCAGGATTGGGTCGAACTTTCCAGAATCTACTGCTGTGGCGACACATGACGGTTCTGGAACATGTGATGATGGCGCGTTATTCTAAATTGACCTATGGTTTGGTGGGCGCTTTTTTCGGCACCCCGAAACGTCAGCAGCAGGAAGCGGAAAGCAAAGAAAAAGCTTTTACCTTTCTCAAGATGCTTGGGGTAGACCAATTTGCGGATCAAAATGTCCTCAACTTGCCTTACGGCGCACAGCGCCGGGTGGAAATGGCACGCGCCTTGGCGATTGAACCTAAGGTTCTTTTTCTGGATGAGCCTACAGCGGGAATGAATCCTGAAGAATTGATCCAGATGCTTGAAATCATCCGCCAAGTCCATCAGGAACTAAGTCTTTCCATTTTTTTGATTGAACATCGATTAAAAATGGTAATGGAGCTATGCGAAAGAATTCAGACGCTTGATTTCGGCGAGGTTATTGCAGAGGGTACTCCCGAAGAAATTCAGAATGATCCCAAGGTCATAGAGGCATATTTGGGCAAAGAGGAGTTGGAATAATGATGCTTTCCGTCGAAAACTTACAAGTCTCGTATGGCCGTATTAAAGCCTTGCATGGCATCAACTTTAAAATTGATGAAGGAGAAATTGTCTGTATCATTGGCGCCAACGGTGCGGGCAAAAGTACAACGCTACGGGCGATTTCCCGCCTGGTACCTGCTAGCCCGGATTCCACAATGACCTTTCAAGGCAAAAACTTGCTGGATTATTCAGCCGATAAAGTTGTTAGTCAGCTCGGAATATCGCATGTACCTGAGGGCCGACGCCTTTTCGGCAACCTAACCGTCATGGAAAATTTACGCCTGGCCACCTTTGCCCGCAAAGATAAAGAACAAATTGAACGCGATATCGAACGGGTATTCTCAATATTTACACGCCTGGAAGAAAGAAAATCGCAAAAAGCAGGCACACTCAGTGGTGGGGAACAGCAAATGCTGGCAGTGGGGCGTGCGTTTATGAGTGGTCGCAAGGTTATGCTATTGGATGAGCCATCCATGGGACTGGCCCCGCTGCTGATGATGACCGTATTTAAGGCGCTCCAAGAAATCAATCAGGAAGGCACTGCCATTTTATTGGTGGAGCAAAATGCCAAATTGGCATTGAAGTTTGCCCAGCGTGGATACGTTCTGGAAAACGGTAATCTCGTTTTAGAAGGACATTCTAAAGATCTACTGGAGGACCCGGAGGTCAAAAAGGCGTATTTGGGTGGTTGACCAACCGGTTTTGTTCATCCCACTTAGTGAAGGGTGTGGGGGAAATGATCGCCTGTTTACCTAACAATTAGGACAGAACAGGGCGCCTGGTGCACCACTTTGTTGCTGACACTGCCAAACAGCATACCCTCCAGCGAACCCATTCCACGCGTACCCATTACAATCAAGTCGACCTCGCGGATTGAAGCTACTGTTAAGATAGCCTCGGCTTCAGGCCCTTCAAGCAATTCTTCCTCAACCGAGCTATGGGCTTGGCCTAAGGTTTGGCGGGCATCATCCAGAATCTTTTGCCCCTCAGCCTTGCGACGGGAAATCAGCTTTTCAAAATCGTTGTAGCTGAACAGGTCAGAAGTGTGCGGATATGCGTGCACCAATAGCAATTCAGCGCCAAACTTATCAGCCAGTGCTTTGCCATGGCTAATGGCCCTATTACTGTGTTCGGAACCATCAATGGCGATGATAATTTTTTGATACATGGGCCACTCCTTTCATAAAGGTAATTGGATTGTCGACAATAAGCAGCTTAAATGCACATTAGTTATATTCAGAATAAGGCAGAAGGTGTCTAAATTTGGGGAATGATGCCAGCTGGGATTAGAAAGAAGATAGGCGGCCTTTGCGCAGCTGTCAAATGCTACATGTAATGCTTGGAAAACGTTTTGAACTGCAATGTTGTAGAGAGCCAGGATGTTTGAAACACCTTGCAAATAGCAAACAGCTTTGTTACGTTCGCCGCTAAATTGGGTTTTATCGAAAATTTGCAGAGATGCATGTAACACCTCCTGTTTAAGCAAGTTATAGACCTAATCGAACTTAATTTACGTTAAGCCATTAAGGATGATGTGATGATTCGCGCAGGTGTGATCGGTGCCACTGGATACGCCGGAGCGGAACTGGTCCGCATTTTGACTCGGCACCCGGAGACCCAGCTAACGTTGCTGACTTCGCGGCAATATCAGGGCACACCCTTTTCAGATATATATCCCTCTATGAGCGGTGTGGTTGATTTAACTTGCGAATCCTACAGCCTTGACCGGACGATAGCTGAAACCGAAGTCGTCTTTACCGCGCTTCCGCATAAGCTTCCGATGGATATTGTTCCCGAGCTGTTGACCGCCGGAATCAAAGTGATCGATCTGTCGGCTGATTTTCGTTTTAAGTCCGTGTCTTCCTATGAGGCCTGTTATCAGCCACATTCCGCGCCCGAATGGCTGAAAAAATCGGTTTACGGTTTATCGGAGATTAATTTTGCTGATCTTCAACAATCCGAACTGGTTGGCAATCCCGGCTGCTATCCAACAAGTATCCTTCTGCCGTTGATTCCCTTGTTGCTAGCCCAGCGGATCCATCCAGATAGTATTATTGCTGATTCGAAATCCGGGGTAAGTGGTGCCGGTCGATCACTTTCACTGACCACGCATTTTTGTGAAGTCTACGAATCCTTCAAGGCTTATAAAGTAGCTGAGCATCGCCATAATCCTGAAATAAACGAAGTAATCAGCCAAACCATCGGCCGTGAGGTTCACGTCACGTTTGTGCCGCATCTGGTTCCTATGAGCCGCGGCATGCTCTCGACCATCTATGCTGATCTCACGGAGCAGACGACGATGGATTCGATTTTTAGCATCCTTGAGGATTATTACAGTGACCATCGTTTTGTTCGCATTTGTCGCAATCGTCGACTCCCGGAAACATTGCGAGTGCGGGGTACCAATTACTGTGATATCGGTTTTAGAATTGACCAGCGCCTCAACCGAATCATTCTAATATCGGCCATTGATAATCTGGTTAAGGGTGCTGCAGGCCAAGCCGTGCAAAATATGAATATCATGTTTGGATTAGATGAAGCCTTAGGCTTGGATGATGTTCCGGCGCCGCTTTAGTATTCTTTATTCTGCACACCAACCCAATCGATGGTCTTGACCGATGGTAGTCTAATTCAAGTAGATCGGGGCAGCTCTTAACTGTTTAAAATTGCAGCCAGACCTGAGTTGCATGCGATTTTTAATTCACAGGCGCGTTCTTGACATCAGAAATAGATTAGGCTAAAAGTTGCCCAATTTTTGGAATCGAAAGACGAAATGTCTTGAACATATCAACCAAACTTTGAAAGGAGATTGAAGATGTCAGCAAAACTCATCAAGGGTACCGAAATCCGCGAACAGATTCTTGAGGAAATTACATCCGAAGTTGCGGAGATCAAAGAAAAGCATGGGGTTGTTCCCGGTCTAGTGACCATTTTAGTAGGCGAGAATCCGGCGTCGATTTCGTATGTCACATTAAAAATAAAAACGGCGCACCGAGTTGGATTCAAAGAAATTCAGGACACTCAATCGGAAACGATCTCCGAAGAGGATCTACTGGCGCTGATTGACAAATACAACAAGGATGAATCCATTAACGGTATATTGGTGCAGCTACCGCTCCCCAAACATGTTGATGACAAAAAAGTATTGAATGCAATCGATCCAGATAAAGATGTGGATGGCTTCCATCCCGTCAATGTCGGACGCCTGATGATCGGCGGTGATGAAGTGAAATTTCCCCCATGCACCCCGGCGGGGATCCAGGAAATGATCGTCAGGGCGGGAGTGGAAACCAAAGGTGCCGAAGTCGTTGTGGTGGGACGCTCCAATATTGTTGGTAAACCAATTGCCAATATGATGCTACAAAAAGGGCCGGGCGCAAACGCCACAGTGACCATCGTTCATACGGGCACCAAAGATCTGGCGGCCCACTGTCAACGCGCTGATATTTTAATCGTAGCCGCTGGTGTTCCTGATCTGGTTAAACCGGAATGGATCAAACCGGGTGCATGTGTCATTGATGTAGGTGTAAATCGCGTGGGTGAAAAGATTAGTGAGAAAACCGGCAAAAAGATCGCCATATTAAAAGGTGATGTCGATTTTGATGCCGCAAAAGAGATCGCCGGTTCGATTACGCCGGTTCCCGGTGGTGTGGGACCGATGACCATTACGATGTTAATGCTCAATACGCTAAAATCCCTTAAATTCAAACTTGGAATTGCATAGCTGTTGAGGGCTGAATACAAACTGAGAAGAGGACCATGCGCGCCCCTCTTCTCAGTTGTTCCATTAAAGTTCGAGGAATTTCAGTTGATTAGAGATAGTAATGCTTATTTGACTCTAAATTTAGATCAATCGAATAGCATTAAAAATCGAATTTTTCTAAGCAGTTAAGGTTCGAATTTCTTGACATTCAAATCTGAATCGTGCTAGAAATTAGATGTTGAAACACATTCTGGTCAGCACCGGTAAACCGGCCATTTTATCGGTTTTTTTCCGATAAAAACCGTATTTTTACATCAGCAAGAAGCGCTTTACAAAAACAGTGTGAGCGCTAATGACAACAAGTGGGGTAGCGTACCATGCGAAAGAAGATTTCATTTTTCGTCGTTAATACTTCAGGTTCTCCGATCAGACAATTTGCGGCATCTGTGTGGTTTTTGCGGTTAGCGGCGCTTTCGGTTTTTGCATGCTTGGTATTATTTGGCTATATTGTTTACGATTATTATAATTTGAAAAGTGCTTTTTTCCATAGCCATAAACTTGAAAATCAAATTGCGGCGCAATTAAATGAAATTACCAATCAGCGGAATCAAATCCAAAACTTTGCCAATGAAATCAATTCTCTTAAAGGCAAATTAATCTCGCTCAACGGTTTTGAAAAGAAAATTCGGACCATTGCCAATATTGAGCAATCTGAAAATGAAAGCAACCTGTTCGGCATCGGGGGATCGATCCCAGAAGATCTGGATGCCAACATTGAGCTGGTTAAAAAACATAATAGCCTCATTCGGGAAATGCATGAGCAGGTGGGGCAATTAGAATTTGCTGCCAGTACACAGAAAAAAGGTTTTGAATCCCTCCTGAAATATCTACAGGATCAGCGCAACCTCTTGGCCGCTACCCCAGCCGTTCGTCCGACCCGCGGATGGGTGACATCACGGTTCGGTTATCGAATTTCACCTTTCACCGGACGGCGAGAATTTCATAAGGGCCTTGATATTGCGACCCGCAAGGGCACACCGATTATTGCTACGGCAGATGGCGTTGTCACCTATGCCGGCAATAAAGGCCTTTTAGGCAAAACTCTCGTGATTGACCACGGCCATGGAATGGTGACGCGCTATGGCCATTGCGATAAATTACTTAAAAAGGCTGGAACAAGGGTTAAACGCGGCGACTCTATCGCTACGATCGGCAATACGGGACGTAGCACAGGAAGCCACGTACACTATGAAGTACGCTTAAACGGCGTTCCAGTGAATCCTGAAAAGTATATATTAAATTAAAACCATATATGGTCTAGATAAAAGTCGAAGAATTGGTAGCCGGGCAGCTTCGACTGCTCCCCGTCAGTTGTCTTAACTTCCATTAAAGAATTAAACTGCCAATTTTTACGTCTCCCTTTCCCTCTCGTGCTGAGCGTTTTAAACACATCGTTTATATCTTTGATTACTTTTTTTCCTTGAATGATTGCATCGGAGCGATTCATCATAAGCATCACCTTTATTTTATTTAGATTTTCTATGTGTTATATTAAAAGCAAATGGCCGAGGGTTTTTGAAGGAGTTGATAATATATGGTTCTGAATTTATTAACCAAAGTGTTTGGAAGCAAAAACGAACGCGAATTGAGACGTTTAAATCCGCTGGTGGAACAGATCAACACCAAAGAAGCGGATATGCAGGCATTAACTGATGATCAATTGCGCGACATTACCGGTCGTCTAAAGGAAAGATTGGACCAGGGTGAGCCTTTGGATGATTTAATACCGGAAGCGTTTGCAGCCGTTCGCGAAGCCTCTGCCCGCACCCTGAATATGCGCCACTTTGATGTTCAACTCATAGGCGGGATTGTTTTGCATAACGGCCAAATTGCCGAAATGAAAACCGGTGAAGGTAAAACCTTGGTGGCGACATTGCCGGCCTATTTGAATGCGCTTACCGGCAAAGGGGTGCACATTATCACTGTGAACGATTACCTTGCCCGTCGCGATACCGAATGGATGGGACAAATCTATAATTTCCTGGGCATGTCGGTGGGTACCATTTTGCACGGTCTAACCGATGAAGAACGTAAAACAGCGTATTCCGCTGACATCACCTATGGCACCAACAATGAATTTGGATTTGATTATCTGCGCGATAATATGAAGTTTCATGCGGACAGTCTGGTACAAGGCAATCTGAATTTCGCCATCGTAGACGAAGTCGACAGTATTTTAATTGACGAAGCCCGTACCCCATTGATTATTTCTGGTCCGGCTGAAAAATCCACCGACCTTTACTATCAGGTCAATCATCTCATTCCCCGTCTCAATCGCGATCAAGATTACACCATTGATGAAAAGGCGCGTACTTCGGTGCTCACCGAAGAAGGGGTGGCGAATGCTGAAAGTATCCTGAAAATAGAGAATCTTTTTGATCCTAAATACATAGAACTGCTGCATCATATCAATCAGGCACTGAAGGCTCATACCCTTTTCAAACGCGATGTCGATTATATTGTTAAAAATGGTGAAGTCATTATCGTCGATGAGTTTACCGGTCGGCTAATGCCCGGTCGCCGATATAGTGAGGGGTTGCACCAAGCGTTAGAGGCTAAAGAGGGAGTTAAAATAGAGAATGAAAACCAGACGTTGGCCTCCATCACCTTTCAGAATTATTTTCGCATGTATACCAAATTGGCCGGTATGACCGGTACTGCCGATACGGAAGCCGCGGAATTTAAAAAAATCTATGATCTGGATGTGGCGGTCATTCCCACCAATATGCAGATGATACGCCGCGATAACCCGGATGTAATATATAAAACCAAACGTGAAAAATATGAAGCTGCTCTGGATGAAATTGTCGCGCTGCATCATAAAGGCCAACCTGTTTTGGTCGGCACGATTTCAATTGATGTTTCTGAGCAACTCAGCAAAAAGTTGAAAAAAAGGGGTATCAAACATTCGGTTCTGAATGCCAAGAATCATGAAAAAGAGGCGGAAATCATTGCCATGGCCGGCCAAATGGGGGCCGTCACCATTTCGACCAACATGGCGGGGCGTGGTACTGATATTGTATTGGGCGAGGGTGTGACGGATCTGGGGGGATTACATATCCTTGGCACGGAACGCCATGAAAGTCGTCGTATTGACAATCAGTTGCGAGGGCGATCAGGTCGCCAGGGAGACCCAGGTTCTTCCCGTTTTTATTTGTCCCTGGATGATGATTTACTGCGAATTTTTGGCGGCGAGCGCATTACCGGGATTATGGAAAAACTCGGGATGCAGGAAGGTGAACCGATCGAGCACAACCTTATCAGCCGTGCCATCGAAAACGCCCAGACTCGGGTAGAGGGGCACAACTTTGAAATACGCAAGCAACTCTTGGAATACGATGATGTCATGAATCAGCAGCGCGAAGTGATATACCGCCAGCGTCGCGAAGCACTGCAGGGTGAAAACCTACATGACACGTTTATTGAGATGATCCAAGAAAAAGCTGATGAAATTGCCGATCTTTTTTGGGCCGATAAGCCGATTGCAGAGGATTTCGATCTCAAAGGGCTGCAGGACGCAGTCTATAAGCAATTCAATCTCCGTTTTAACACTCTAAAACCTGAGAATATCGAAGAATTGGAACAGCAGGATTTAGCTCAGCACATTTTCGATTCGGTCATTTCGGTGTATGAAGAAAGAGAAAATCTTATCGGTCCGGAAGATTTTAGACAGCTGGAACGTATGATCATGCTCCAGACGGTGGACAACCTTTGGAAAGATCATTTACTCAGCATGGATCATCTAAAAGAAGGCATCGGATTGCGCGGTTATGCACAACAGAACCCTTTGATTGTATATAAAAAAGAGGGGTTTGATATGTTTCAGGACATGATTGCCAGGATCAAAGAAGAAACCCTGGGAATATTATTTCGCATCCAGATCGCTGAGCCTGACCGTCTGGATGATATGTGGCAGCCCCAAAAACAAAAAATGGTTTTTTCACACGGCAATGGCGGTGCTAAAAAGAAACCGGTACGGCGTGAACAGAAAAAGGTGGGGCGCAATGCGCCGTGTCCCTGCGGAAGCGGCAAAAAATATAAAAAATGTTGCGGTCGCTAAGCTTTGAAACCAGTCTTTACAAAACGCATTTGCAGTGATTATATTTCTTTTTAATTGGTTGCCCCAGAGTCTATGCCTCTGATAACAAATATAATAACAAATAGTTATGGAGTTTTGCGGGCATGAGTGAATATCACCCTGATTCTGGGGAAGAGCTCGATTCCGAGGTTAGGGACGAACTTGACGAACCGCCTATGTACAGCGTTTTATTGCTGAATGATGATTACACGACGATGGAATTCGTCGTACAGGTCCTTATGTTCGTATTTAATAAAACTACAGAGGAAGCAACTCGTATCATGATGAATGTTCACAACAATGGTGTCGGACACTGTGGTACGTTCACATTTGAAATCGCGGAAACTAAAGTGGACATGGTTCATAAACTTGCCCGCGAAAACAACTTTCCTCTAAAATGCACTATGGAGAGGGAATAAACTATGATCAGCAAAGAATTGAGTGCGACATTGGGTTTTGCCGTTCGGGAAGCTAAAAAGCGACGACACGAATATGTTTGTCTGGAACACGTCCTTTACGCCATTTTGCACGACAGCACCGGCAGGGATATCATCGAAAGCTGTGGTGGCGATGCAGACAATCTTAAGCAGAATCTGGAAATCTTTTTTTCCGAACGGATGGAAAGCATCCCTGAAGGTAATGAGTATGTATTGCAACAGACCATCGGGTTTCAGCGGGTCATTCAGAGAGCCGTCAACCATGCTCGTTCGGCTGAAAAACTCGAAGTAGCGGTGGGTGATATACTGGCCTCTATCTTTCAAGAGAAAGATTCCAATGCCACTTATTTTCTGAGCAAAGAGGGCATTTCCCGACTTGATGTGCTCAACTATATTTCCCACAATATTTCGAGGATGCCATCCAAAGAAGCGCCAGGTGGACTGATTGACACAGGCAAGGGTGAGAAGAAGAAAAAAACTGATCCACTGTCAGCGTTTACCATTGATCTGGTGCAACGAGCTAAATTGGGCAAATTGGACCCCTTAATTGGGCGTGAACTTGAATTGGAGCGTACCATTCAGGTGCTTTGCCGCCGGCGCAAAAACAATCCAGTATTCGTGGGGGAGCCAGGCGTGGGTAAAACTGCTATGGCTGAGGGCCTTGCGATTAAAATTCATGCGGGCACTATTCCAGACATTCTGAAAGACATGCGGATTTACTCCTTGGATCTAGGGGCTTTGCTGGCCGGAACCAAATTTCGGGGCGATTTCGAGCAACGGCTCAAAGGGGTATTGGCGGCTCTGCAGAAAAAAACCAACAGTATTTTGTTTATTGATGAAATCCATACCATCGTCGGTGCCGGTGCAACCAGCAGCGGTTCCATGGATGCCTCCAACATTCTTAAGCCGGCATTATCCACCGGTGAACTGCGTTGTATTGGATCCACAACTTATGAAGAGTATAAAAATCACTTTGAAAAAGACCGTGCCCTTTCGAGACGCTTTGAAAAAGTCGAAATTATGGAACCTACCATAGAACAATCTTATAAGATTCTTAAAGGGCTCAAATCATACTACGAAGATCATCATAACATCACCTATACCGAACCGTCACTCAAAGCCGCGGTGGAATTGTCGGCCAAATATTTAAATGATCGCTATCTGCCGGATAAAGCGATTGATGTTATTGATGAAGCCGGTGCTTACGTGCGACTTTCGGGCTCCTCGCGGCGTAAAAAAATTCATCCCACTGATATCGAAAAAATTATTGCCAAAATGGCGCGCATTCCAAACCGCAACGTGACAACCTCTGATCGTGAGAAGTTGGCCGTTTTGAACGATGAGATTAAACGGGTCGTTTTCGGCCAAGATGAAGCCATACAATCCTTGGTGACATCGATAAAGCGATCCCGGGCCGGTTTAGGAACGCCGGAGCACCCCATTGGATCGTTTCTGTTTACCGGGCCTACCGGTGTCGGCAAAACCGAAGTTGCGCGTCAGATCGCTCGGATATTGGGTATCCAATTCATGCGATTTGATATGAGTGAGTATATGGAAAAGCACTCGGTGGCCCGCCTGATCGGGGCTCCGCCGGGCTATATTGGTTTTGATCAGGGGGGGCTGCTGACCGATGGCATTCGTAAACAACCATACAGCGTACTGTTACTGGATGAAATTGAAAAAGCACATCCTGATCTTTACAACATTTTGCTGCAAGTGCTGGATCATGCCACCTTAACGGATAACAACGGTAAAAAGGCTGATTTTCGCAATGTCATTATCATCATGACCTCCAATGCCGGAGCACGCGAGATGAGCTCACAAACCATCGGTTTTCGTGAAGCGCCCGATGAAACCCAATCCAAGGGCAAAAAAGCAATTGAGCAATTCTTTAGTCCGGAATTTCGAAATCGTTTAGATTCAGTGATCACCTTTAATTCTTTAAGCGTTGAAATTATGGAATTAATTGTGGACAAATTTCTAGCAGAGCTCAATCAGCAACTGGCTGTTAAAAAGGTGGCATTAACCATTTCCCCCGCGGTCCGCACCTGGCTGGCCACTTCGGGGCACGACCCGAAATACGGCGCCCGGCCTTTGGGGCGTGTCATCCAGCAGGAAATTAAAAACACGATCTCTGATCAAATATTGTTTGGAGCGCTCGAAAAAGGCGGAACCGTTTTTGTCGATTTAAAAAACGAAGAATTGATCTTCGCTTACAATTAAATCATTTGTTGCACTCAGACAAACACTATGCCTGGTGAAAAGTGGCATTTAGACCATTTGGTCTAAATCAGCTCAGCACCTTTTGCCATTTACGGCGACATCCGCGACCCATGCCGGTTTTTTCCCTCTCTGCCTCACAAATTGTTTTTCCTTCGCCCCACCTGGCACACCCTGATGGGTTGCTGGCCATCGGAGGTGATTTGAGTGTGCCACGTTTATTACAAGCCTATCGAATGGGCATTTTTCCGTGGTACTCAGCAAATGAACCGATTCTATGGTGGAGTCCTGACCCTCGCTTGGTATTGTTGCCGCAAGAATTGCACGTCTCGCGCAGCTTAAAGAAGACAATCAAGCAAAACATTTTTGTGATTACCGCTGATAATGCTTTCGAAGATGTGATTGAACAATGTGCCGCCATCCGGCAGCACCGTGATGAAGGCACCTGGATTGTTAGCGAGATGATTGAAGCTTATACCAAGCTCCACCAGCTCGGCTTTGCCCACTCAGTAGAAGCTTGGTGCAACGGCGAATTGGTAGGTGGGTTGTATGGGGTTTCCCTGGGAAAATGTTTTTTTGGCGAGTCCATGTTCACCAAGATAACCAATGCCTCCAAAGTTGCGTTTGTTACCTTGGCAGAATACTTAAAGACCCGTTCATTCGAATTAATCGATTGTCAGGTGACCACTGATCATCTTATGCGTTTTGGTGCCAAAGAAATACCACGCCGCCGTTTTTTGAAGCTGCTTGACCATTCGCTGCAATTTCCAACCCTACAGGGAAAATGGCAAATGTCGTAATGGAATACGACTTCTACCCAGCCTGCCATGATCGGTTCGCAGTTGTTAAGCTACCTGCCGACGAATCGGTATGAATATTCAAGCTGCATTAAGGTTATTACGCCAGCGTTGTATCGCCTAATGTCAAATGCGGTATACGTTCGCGTGATTATTGTTAACGTTAGACCCTTGGCGGTAAATGCACGGGCTCATGCTGAAGTGCGATTGATCATGGAAGCCATATAACCAGCGCCAAAGCCGTTATCAATATTGACAACGGCCACATTGGAACTGCAGCTATTCAACATCGCAAATAGGGCCGTCAGGCCTCCGAAACTCACACCATACCCTATGCTGGTGGGCACAGCAATCACCGGGCGACTGACCATGCCTGCCACGACACTGGGCAAGGCGCCTTCCATTCCTGCTACAACAATTAATACTGAGGCCTTTTCCAAAATATCGTGATAGCCTAGCAATCGGTGGATGCCGGCTACACCCACGTCAAAAATAGCCTTGGCTTCATTTCCCATGGTCTGGGCTGTTAACAGCGCTTCTTTGGCCACTGGAATATCGCTGGTACCAGCCGATAGTACCGCGATGAGTCCTTTGCCAATAATGGATATGGGTCGCTTTTTTAAAACCAGTAGACGTGCTTCGGCGTCATACTCTGACTGGGGGAATTGTGTTTTGACGCTGATAGCTTTATCGGGATTGATGCGCGTAACAAGAATGATATTTTCCTGTTCAGACATTCTTTCCATAATGCCGATGATTTGTTCAGCAGTTTTGCCTTCGCCGAAAATGACTTCTGGAAAGCCCTTGCGAAGACTGCGCTGGTGATCAATGTGGGCATAATTGATATTTTCATAAGAAAGTGTGGTAAGTTTTTGGGCAGCCTGATCAACCGAAGTATTACCTTGGGCGACCGAGTCTAAGAGACGCTTAAGAGTGTCGAGATCCATAGTAACATCCATTTTTAAGAACAATTGCAAAGATGTCTTAAACGAGATTTTTGTAGTTAGCCATCATTATATGGTCTTCGTGAAACCTGCTTACGTAGATTAGAAAGCGTAAAATATGCTAAATGGTATTTGCTAATCGATAACGATCGATTCTGAAATGTATAATTGCACGTCGGATACGTCAAGATCATCGTTATCCAGCTTTTTTGCATCTGCAAAAAAAACAGGCGGTTCCCAGCAAAGAACCGCCCGTTTTTTTGGTGAGTGGTTATGGAGGCTCTCACCTGAAATGAATTATGGGCAGCAATTGGTGTTGCAAGATCTGTACAACAATGACCAAAAAAAATTAAACAATTATTTTAACCGCTTATACAATTTGGTGAAATAAGCTGTTGGATATTTATGAAGTAACCTTCCTAAAATTATGAGATTTATTTCCCAATGTTTCATTATAACAAAACAAAAATATTAGACTGACACAGGGCGAAAATTCGTAACACATCGTCCTAAAGGTGTTTTTAGCTGAAATTTTAAAAGTTGTTAAGAAAATGGCACCATTTATTGAAGAGCCCCCAAAAAAAGCGACCGGTACGGGCTGATATCCTATCATTGTAGATCTTGTTCTGAAATGGAGCCTGGTGTGGCGGGTGGTGGTGGTTGTGAAGTTGTTTTTGTTTGGATCTGTTTCGCTTTTACTTGGTCGATTTTTTTTTGAAGCGCAGCAATTTTGGTTTCAAAGCGTCTGATAATGACGTCAAGCTGGTCTTGATTTTTCTTTTGGGCGCTGCGAATTGCCTGTGCCAACATCTGTTCATCCAGCTGATTGTCAGCAATTGTATCCACTTCGGCAGACATGGTTTCGATATCGGTTTTCAGTTTAATCGCTCTGTCCGTCACACTGCGTAGCGCTCCGGCAACATCGGAGATTTCCTGTTGAATAGTTCGATCCAACGATTGAATATCGGTCATCATCTGATTCAAATCATCACGCATGGGTACGAGGGATTTGTTGAAGTTGGTGATCGCCTGTTTTAATTCTTTCCGATCCGATTTGGTGGATTTAATGCTTTTAATGCTTTTTTCAATACCAGTCAGTTTTTTGCTAAGATTGTTAATTTTGCCGTCGAAGGATTTCAAGTTTTGGCTGAATTCATCTTGAACCTGTGCATATTGCACTGATAGAGATGAAAACTTGGATGCTAAATCCTGTGAAATCGTTTGGGTTTGCTGGGCACCGGCACTTTGATAATTGAGTACTCGTCTTTTGATGTCAAGATAAGCGATAATGCAGATCACGGATATCAATACAGTGATAATGATGCCAAACAGGGTGACCCGTTGGCCTAGTTTTTCCACTTTCTGTTGTTGAATTTCTTGGACTTGCTCCCGGTATAAAGGATCCTCAAGTTCTTCGTCCAGATCGATCTTAAAATCGGATGATTCTTTGTCACGCATTTAATTTCATTCCCATTCTATGGTGCCAGGTGGTTTAGAGCTGATGTCGTAAACCACGCGGTTGATGCCATCTACTTCGTTAATGATTCGGTTTGAAATTTGGCCCAAAAGTTTGTGTGGTAATTTAGCCCAATCCGCCGTCATGGCGTCTTTACTGGTGACAGCTCGAATGGCCGCGATGCATTCATACGTGCGTTGATCGCCCATCACACCTACGGTTTTAAGCGGCAGCAATACGGCAAAAGATTGCCAGAGTCTCTTATAATAACCATTTTTCCGTATTTCATCAAGCAGGACCGCATCTACTTCCCTTAGCAATTTCAATCGTTTGGCGGTGACTGCACCAATGACGCGTATGGCTAAGCCGGGTCCTGGAAATGGTTGCCGCCAGATCATTGCATCCGGTAAACCCAATTCCCGGCCCAGCACCCGGACCTCATCCTTAAACAAGTATTTGAGGGGCTCGATCAGCTTCAGTTTCATTTTTTTGGGCAATCCGCCCACGTTGTGATGCGATTTTATGACGGAAGTTGGTCCACCAAAGGCCGATACGGATTCGATTACATCCGGATACAGGGTGCCTTGGGCGATGAATTCAACCCCTTTTATTTTTTGGGCTTCGGCTTCAAACAGTTGGATAAACAGTTTGCCGATTATTTTCCGTTTTTTCTCCGGATCGATCACCCCTGTTAAGGCCTTTAAAAATTTCTGTTTAGCACTGACGAATCGAATATTAATGTGTAAATGTTTATTAAAAATACTTTTCAGTTTTAATGCTTCATCTTTACGCAGCAGGCCATTATCGACAAAAATGCATGTTAGATTTTTACCAATGGCTTTATGCAACAAGAGAGCGGTAACCGATGAATCCACACCACCACTGAGGCCCAGAACAACATTTTTATCTTTGGCCGTATTGCGGATTTGAGCCACGGACTCTTTGGCAAAGTTTTTCATGGTCCAAGAACGTTTGCAACGGCAGACATCAAACAGAAAACTTCGCAACATGGCCTTGCCCTGAGGCGTATGGTGTACTTCTGGATGAAATTGAAGCCCGAACAGTTTTTGACGTAAATTTGCCGTGGCAGCGATCGCGGTGTTTGGCGTGGATGCGGTGGTTTTAAAACCGTTGGGCAGTTTGACGATGGAATCCCCATGGCTCATCCAGCAATCCGTGGTTCGCGACACTTTCCTGAACAATGCACTACGGCTTTTAACCATTAACGGTGCAAAACCATACTCACGTTTTTGAGCCCGCTTAACGGTGCCGCCCAACGCACTAATCATGTACTGCATACCATAGCAGATTCCCAAAATGGGTATACCCAAGGTAAAGATCCGTTTATCAACCTTCGGACTGCCTTTGTCATAGATGCTGGAGGGGCCCCCGGAAAGAATAATGCCTTCGGGGCGCAGTGCTGCAACTTTCTTAAAGGAAATGCTGGGTGGTTCTATTTGGCAGTAAACATGGGCCTCGCGGACCCGGCGGGCAATAAGCTGATTATACTGGGATCCAAAATCAATTATGAGAATCATACTGTTTCCCGTTTTTCAATTGGTTTAAGGTTCAATATATATTTGATATTCCAGCACCATGTGGGTTTGGTCTACCACACGCTGAAGGTTCGTGAGAATCGGGTATTGAGGATGTGTTTCTAACGCTGCGTCTCGCATCCAATTGGTCGTGTCAGTTGATATTGTCAGAAAAATGGCGCCAATTTAAGTGAGGGTCGTAATTGCTTAACCAGGTCGAATATGTTAGACAGCACCCGAAAAGTCAACTTGAATTTAGGCCGAAACAAAGTCTTCCCATAGCATGATAGGGCTATTAAAAAATGTATCATTCAGATTTGTCCGTTCCGCAGGATTTTAGCTAGAAATGTCCAAAACAATTATCCAGATCTATGAAATTCAAACCCCCGATGAGGCTGAAACCATGCTATCTATCGGCGTGGATCATGTCGGCAGTGTTTTATTGGATAGGGACCATTGGAAAGATCCGGCGATTAGAGAAACACGCAGGGTGGTCGAAACTGCCGGGGCCTGCAGCAGTTTGATTCCGTTATTTAAAGATCTGGACGCAATCTGCCGAACCATTGATTATTATCGGCCCGATATCATCCATTTTTGTGATTCTTTTGAAGATGTCGGCGATCTTGAACCAGAATGCCAGAAGTATGTAAAACTGCAGGCCAGCATTAAAAAGCGCTTCCCGCAAGTTCAAATTATGCGATCAATTCCAATTCCAAAAACAGGCACTGCCGGTGGAATTGATGTATTGCAGTGGGCCGCTGCATTCGGAGCGGTCAGCGATTATTTTCTGACCGATACGCTGTTGAACAGCAATGTGGGATCGGATGCTGCCAGCCAACCTATCGAAGGATTTGTCGGTATTACCGGCCAAACCTGTGATTGGGATATGGCCGCCGATCTTATTAATCAAAGTCGGTTGCCGGTGATTCTTGCCGGTGGCCTATCTCCTGAGAACGTTTACGAGGCGGTTTGCCGCCTGCGGCCGGCCGGCGTAGACAGTTGTACCCTTACCAATGCACTCGATTCAAAGGGACAGCCGATTCGATTTAAAAAAGACATTGATAAGGTCGCGCATCTCATTAGCGAAGTTCGCCGCGCGGAGCAATCATTTGGGCAATTGATTAATAGATGATCACCATCGATGAAGGTTTGCATGTGCCGGCGGGAAATTAAGAATACCTTTAAACTAACGTTGCCGAGGTGAATTCTAACAATATAACGGTTTGCCGTATTTAATCAAAAAGGAGTTAAATGGAATGTATGAAAGTGGAGATCTTCGCAAAGGCCTAAAAATAGCAATCGACGATGAACCGTATGTAATTGTGCAGTTCGAGTTCGTTAAACCCGGGAAGGGGCAGGCGCTTTACAAGTGTCGTCTGAAAAATATGCTTACCGGTGTTCAGTTCGATAAGACCTTTCGGTCAGGCGAAAAATTCAATGAAGCTGATCTTGAAGAAACGGAAATGGAATACTTATACAGCGATGGTGACCGGTATTGTTTTATGAATACGTCTACCTATGATCAAGAATTTCTGGATCAGACCCAGATTGGTGATGCATCGAATTTTCTTAAAGAAAACACCGTTTGCAATGTTTTGCTATTTGAGGGCCGCCCCATCGGTTTAACGCTGCCGAACTTTGTTGAGCTGCGAATTACCCAGGCAGATCCTTGGGCTAAGGGCGATACGGCCGCCGGAAGTACAAAACCGGCAACACTGGAAACCGGGCATGTGGTGCAGGTGCCACCTTTCGTGGAAGAGGGCCAGCTTGTGCGTATTGATACCCGTTCCGGTGAGTACGTGGAGCGTGTCAAGGAATAACCCAAAAAATTCTTCAAACATGACATCCGGCTTTAAAAAGATACTCATCGTCGATGATGAAGCGCAGCTGCGCAGCACCGTGACGGAGTTCTTGCAGCGGTATGACTATCATTGCCGCGGCGCATCAAATGCGGTCGAAGCGATGGATAGTTTAAAAGCCGAAATACCTCAACTCGTCATAACCGATATTGTCATGCCCGAAATGGACGGTATTCAATTTATGAAAGCCGCCAAAACATCCCACCCTGAATTGGATTTTATTATCATGACAGGGTACTCTTCCACCTATTCCTATGTCGACATTATTAATGCGGGTGCTTCGGATTACATGAGCAAACCGTTTGAAATGAAGGAACTGATTGCCCGCATCGAACGCATCGAGCGCGAACGACGAATTCTTTCTGAGCTGACGGAAAGCAACAAGCAGTTAGAGGCCGCCATTGAGGGCGAGAAAGAAATGGCCATCAAAGCCGATTTGGCCTCTCAGGCCAAGAGTGATTTTTTAGCCAATATGAGTCATGAAATTCGTACCCCCTTAAATGGCATTATTGGAATTAATAGCCTTCTGCTGGAAACCGATTTAACTTCGGAACAGCATGAATTGGCGCTCAACATTGGCACCTCGGCCGATTCATTATTAAAAATAATTAACGATATTCTAGATTTTTCAAAAATTGAGGCGTCAAAGCTTGATTTGGAAAACATTGATTTTGATTTGCGCGCAACCGTGGAAAACACCATGGATATGCTTACCGTCAAAGCCGTCGAAAAAGAACTAGAATTGGCCACCCTCATTGATGCCTCGGTTTGCAATCGGCTGAAGGGAGATCCCGGCCGATTGCGTCAGGTCATTGTTAATTTGCTAAGCAATGCCGTCAAGTTTACCGAAGCAGGCGAAGTGTCATTAACGGTTAAGACGGTTAAAGAGGGCCTTGACGATGTAATCCTGCGTTTTGAAGTCAATGATACCGGCATCGGCATTTCTTCTGAAGGGCTTCAAAAACTTTTTCAGTCGTTTTCCCAGGTCGACACATCTATTACCCGCAAATACGGTGGAACTGGCCTGGGGTTGGCTATATCAAAAATGCTGACCGAGATGATGGGCGGCACGATTGGTGTTGAGAGCACCAAAGGTAAAGGATCAACCTTCTGGTTCACGGCCGTATTCCAAAAATGTGCGCAGCCATCGCCTGAGGATTTGATGCCAATGGCAGAAATAGCTGGTTTAAGGGTGTTGGTTGTGGATGCAAATGCAACCATTTGCAGTATTTTAAGCCATTACCTGCAATCTTGGGGGTGTGAGGCTGAAATGGCCTATAATGGCCAAGAGGCTATTGAAAAGATCCACCAAGCCGCCGCCTCGACTTCTCCGTTTCACATCATTATCACCACCGATGACTTGAAGTTAGTCAGCGGCTCTGAGTTGGCCCAAAGCATTAAGTCTGATCCTCGGACATCCGGTATCGAAATTATTATGACCACCGCCACCGGCAATCGGGGCGATGCTGCTCAAATGAAGAAAATCGGTATTTCCGGCTATCTCACCAAACCTATAAAATATTCGCAACTCTCGGACTGTATTAAAATGGTGATGGGTTTAAGGGCCGAACAGGTATCCGATACAAATACAACAAGGGTCTCGACCAAACTAGTAACGCGCCATACGATTTATGAAGAACGGTCCAAGCGAAAGCGACGGATACTGGTGGTTGAAGACAATGTGGTCAATCAGAAGGTTGCCATTCGGCTGCTGCAAAAAGCCGGTTTCATTTGTGATGTGGCCAACAACGGACAGGAAGCTTTGGATGCCTTTTTAAGCCAATCTTATGAGGTTATTTTAATGGATTGTCAAATGCCGGTATTAAGCGGCTATGACGCTACCCGGAAAATCCGAGATGAAGAAAATCGGGGTGATGTGTTAAAGCGTACCCCGATAATTGCCATGACAGCGCATGCCCTCAAGGGGGACCGGGAAAAGTGTTTAGCCGCCGGCATGGACGATTACATCAGCAAACCACTTGAGCGCCGCAAACTGATTGATGTGGTGATGCATTGGTTGGCCCAAACCTCGTATTCATAATCAAACCGGACAACCCGCAATTCAATTCCGTTTTTCCTTCCAAAAAACATACACACGCTTGATCGATCGCTCTCGTCAATTTTAGATGCTGATGTCGCCAACTGCGATACGGTCAATCTAAATGCGCTAAACCAGGGCAACTAGCAGATTACCAGTAAGTCGGGATATCAGCTAAAGCGGTAATGATTAAATCGGGCCTCAGGTTTGCGCAGTCCGGATGCGTTTTGCGCAACCTTAGCGAGCGACGATCACCTGCAAACAGCCCCGTTTGCAATCCGGCTTTTTGGGCCGGCAACATATCGTTGAGCATATCATTGCCGATGTAAAGCGCGGCATGGGCAGCAATGTTCATTTTGTTCAACCGCTTGCAAGCAGACTCAAACATGCGTATTGAAGGTTTGGCAACACCCATACGATAAGAATAAAACTGAAGATCTGGATGAAATCCGATATCTTGAGGGGAACCATTTAAAAACCATTGAAATAGGTAAGAAGTATAAAACTGCGCATTGGAGATGACTCCCAAAACAATATTTTGATTGCAGCAAGTACGTAAAGTCTGTTCAAGATGCGGCATAGGATAAACGGGGTTCACAATCATTTCATATTCGAGCGCGAATCTGCGCGCCCGTGCTTGATCTTTAAAATTTAGAACTGCCTGCCAGATTCGATCGATTTGCACCTCGGGGTAGTCGATGCCATCAGCCCGCAATCGTTGATGCTCGGCTTTGATGCGTTTAATGAGTCGTTTGTTCAATTCCTCAGGCGGTAGGTTGCGGCTATATCTATTTAGCAGTGTTTCCAATTGATTGGCTTTTTCTCTTTGATGCTGCAAATTGCCGATATCGCCGGAGCCACTTATAAATAAGGTTCCATATATATCAAAAAGAATACATTGGGGTTTGGTGGCCAGATGACCGAAGCGCTGCAAATGGGTTGCCTGCGGTTGCAGGGGGACAATATAAGCTTCCACTTCTATGCGCTGCATGGGTTGCTCCTCTCACTGATATATTTGGGATCGTCTCTATTGCATTGACGGACCTATTTCAGGATACCCCCATTTCAGCAGGCTGAAATCATTCAGGTTAAAAAATTGGGCCAGCAATTTAGATTTATTTATTTTATGGCGAACATCGGTTTGCATAACATTGGCATAGGCCTGCAGTAATCTTTGGCCGTAAGCTTTTTGGCCGTATTGGTACAAGACCGCATCATGATTTGATTGAATGAGCTCATCGGCAGATATGATTTGCTCTGAAATTCTAAGAAATGGGTTGCGATGCACCAGTTGACGCCTTGCAGCCGGATTGGCCAGCATTTCTTCAATGATATTACTTTGAAACACTTCATCCAGCAATCCCAAGTCTACGACGTCATCTTGGGTGATCTTCTGAAAAGCATCATCGAGTGAGCTTTGCGGCAGTTGGATTCGATATTGGCGGCAGCAGTTTGTGACACACTGAACCCACCGCGCCTTAAACTTTTGGCAATCAATCCAATCTATTGGGACAAGCAAGCGGTCATACAAATGATTTAAATCGATACCATTATGATTAAAATCCTGGCACAGCGCGGACAATCGACGCCCCCACAGAGCTTTTCCAATGGTCCACGGCTCCAAAAACGAAAATCCAAAACCTTCGTTGATGCTGGTAGTCACAAAAAAACGAGTTGAATTTACCAATTGGTTGAAGTCATATTTAAGGCCGGCTTCAAAGAATACACGCAAGCGCTTCTCATTTGCAAACACCTGCCAGTAGCGGTAACTCGCTGCATCAGCTGGACTGTTGGGTGGCAATGTAATATATAGCCTTGTGTCTGGTTTAAGAAAGAGAGAAAGCAGCAGCGCCTCACCAATGTTTTTGCGACGAATCGCTCTAACCGGATATAAGACAAATGGTACGGCAATTTTGCCTTCAGGTGCTTTTTGCAGGGGCTGAACCATATTGGCAACCAAATGCAGTCCTTCTGGCTGCAAACCAGCGCGCCTTAAAAACTGATAATCGCGCGTGTTGATGACGCCGTAGTGACAATCTTGTGGATATTCCTCATGCAAATAAGCTTGGGGACGCCCATCCTCGGCAAAGTCGTGGATTTGCATGAAAAGACGGAGGTTCCGACTTTGTAAGTTTTTTAATATGGCTAACATATGCCGGTTTTTGGCCAAGGTCGGGTTGTGGATATGCAAGATATCACAAGGCCCTCTGAAAAAATGATGGATGGTTTCTATGATCTGATCAGCGGTTTCCTGGGGCGCCGCCTCTTTTGGGCGAAAAATATCGTAATTTAAGTTTGGAATGGTAGCTGTTTCAGCTGGAAAGTCGTTGGGAGGATCCTCACCGGTTAATACCATGACTTGGCTGCGGGACTTGATAGCGTCAATTTGCTGCTTGATCACCGTGGTGACACCACCACGCCGCAGATGGTAGTGGAGAAAGGCAATTTTCATGCTGTAACATTACCATAGCTTGGCCTATTTACAAAACTGAAGGGAGATCAGAACGGGGATGACGTGGTAACCGCAGGCGACCAGAAAAATATTGGTCTCATAAGGAAACATTTCCACCTATTGAAAAATTGACAATTGATAGTAGGCATGATAGCCAACTATTACATGATATCACTGGGGGAGCCGCAACTGGACGGCTGAGAGGAGACCGCGTGTCTCGACCCTTGGAACCTGATCCGGATGACACCGGCGTAGGAAAGTGGAACCTCAACGCACTCACCCTGCTTCCCTCCGGTGATCGACCGGAGGATCTCCGGCATGCTCAAAATTTCAAACCTCAACAAGCACTTCGCGGATCTGCGCGTATTTGAGCAGTTTAATTTAGCGGTACCCAGCTGCGGTTTTACAGTGCTGATTGGCCCCTCAGGGTGCGGAAAAAGCACCTTGTTTGACGTTTTGATGGGGGCGGTGCCCAAGGACCGCGGTAAGTTTTATTGGCAAAATGAATCGGTTGCTAATCTGGCTTCTAAGGCGGCCTATATGCAGCAAAACGATCTTCTTTTGCCATGGTTTTCACTGCTTGACAATGCGCTGTTGCCAGCGCGTATTGTTGGATCGAACTTGACAAAAGCTAATGATAAAGCCTTAGATCTTTTCAGGCGACTGAAACTGAACGGGTTTGAATCCTATCACCCCCAGGAAGTCTCCGGCGGAATGCGACAGCGATGTGCATTGGTTCGAACTCTGATGTTTGAACACGACCTGGTGCTTTTGGATGAACCCCTTTCAGCACTGGACGCCATCACGCGGCGCAGTTTGCAATCCTTGTTACTGTTGCTGCAAGTTGAATTTCACAAAACGATTCTCATGATTACCCACGACATCGAAGAGGCGCTATTGCTGGCTGATGAACTGGTGGTGCTAACCCATCGCCCCATGTCTATCCGAGAAAAACTTGTCCTTGAAATACCTAAACCTCGCCAGATGAGTGATCCGCGGCTAGTTGCCATTAAAGATCAGGTCATACAGCAACTTGAAAAGGAGCTAAATAATGCAGCGTTCTAACCTGATTGCCGCAACTGCAGTGATCGGCATATTGGTTTTTTGGGAAATCACCTGCCGAGTACTACAGATACCTGACTTTATTTTGCCGGCACCTGCCCAAATACTGACGGTGTCAATTAGCAAAATGGATATTCTGCTGCCGCATGCGGGCGTTACCCTGCTGGAAATTCAAATCGGAATCCTGCTGTCGTTATCTGTCGCCGTACCATTGGCCATGCTCATGTTTCGACGTCCCGCCGTGGAAAAAGCCCTTGCCCCTTTTCTAATAGCGTCGCAAGCTGTGCCGGTATTTGCGATTGCCCCGCTGCTCGTGGTGTGGCTGGGTTATGGCCTAACCAGTAAAGTGTTGATGGCGGCTATTATCATTTTTTTTCCGATTACCGTGAATTTGCTGGAAGGTTTTAAAAGCTGTCGGCGCGAATATCGTATTCTGTTTCAATTAATGGGCGCCGGTTTTTTCAAAACGATGCGACTTTTGTATTGGCCCTGGGCCTTGCCGCATTTTTTTGCGGGTCTCAAAGTCGGCGTGTCGGTAGCCACGATCGGTGCGGTCATCGGGGAATGGGTAGGTGCTCAAAAAGGCTTGGGGTATTTGATGATACAGTCCAATGCGCGACTGAGGGTTGACATGGTTTTTGCGGCTATTCTGTGGTTGTCGTTGATGGGCGTGGGTCTTTGGATACTGGTTGGATTTATGGAACGGAAATTTATTCACTGGCAATAATGGTGAGTTAAACACAATATACCAAAGGGGGAGCCATTGGATATGATGAAGAAAATATTTGGATTATTTATGCCGGTTATCATTTGGCTGGGAACCGTTGGGCCTGCATCAGGTGAAACACTCACGCTTATGCTGGACTGGTTTCCCAATATTGATCACCTGCCCATCTATACGGCTCAAGCGGAAGGTTATTTTGGCCAGAAAAATTTGGAAATCAAAATCATTAGTCCTTCAGAAACGGCCGATGCATTAAAACTGGCTGCCGCCGGCCACATCGATATCGCTATTTCCTACCAACCCCAGACCATTATTGCCGCCTCCCAAAAGCTGCCGGTGGTGGTGTTTGGTCGATTGGTGGAACATCCTCTAACGACGCTGCTGTTTCTAAAAAATAAAGGGATCAAAACCCCCCGAGACCTGGAGGGCAAACGGATCGGATACACAGTGCCAGGTTTAATGGATGTCCTTTTGAAGGCCTTTGCACAGATAAACGGTATTAAAGGCTATCGAGCTGTTAATGTCGGGTTTGCCATCGCGCAATCCTTAATAGCAGGTAAGGTGGATGCGGTAATGGGACCGTTTAAGACCTATGAAACCGTACAGATGCAAATGCGAGGGTACCAAACAGACTATTTTGAATTGGAAAAATGGGGAATCCCCGATTATGATGAGTTGATTTTTGTATGCGCGAAGCGGTATGCTAATCGCCATTCCAAAGTTCTGACCGCATTTGCTGATGCGGTTGCCAAAGGGATCGTCCATGCCAGGGCGTTTCCAAAAGCTGCCTTGGAGAACTATTTTAAAGCGGTTCCCGAAGCGGACCTTCCTATGGAAACCGCGGCGTTTGAGTTGACCAGGCCCTATTACGCCCACCAGCAGAAAATTGATCAGAACCGCTGGCAAACATTTGCTGATTTTGCTTGGAAACATGCGTTGATCGAAAAACCGGTGGATGTTACCGGCATTATCTGGAAACTGGGAAAGTAATACCGTACTTGATTGACGCATTAGTGGAAGTGAGAAGGTATATCGAAACGCAGCAGAGGGGCCGGTTTTTTTTCAGATGTTATAAAAATCGAGCGGCCATCATGGCTGAAGCAGGCTGCTTCCGCCTGTTGCAAAGAAGGTAGGCGCAGCAGGCGGGGAGTTCGGGCAAACGTCGCTTGCCAGTTTGCATCGTTAGCACGGTAAAACAGATATAAGCCAGCATAGGTCAGTAAGGCTGCGACGTCATTGGTGGCCCGGATGTCCAAAGCGGTCGGCTGAGCCATAAACAGGCGCTGCCAACCGAAGTCAATTTGATTTTTGGTGGAAGGGGATGGCAATGGCGCCAGATGGCCAAGTCTGCGAGCGGTTAAAATCCCGGTGTTGTCGGCAGGGCGCAGCGGCAATTCATAGAGCCTCGGGGGTTTTGTGCGTTTGCTGAGCAAAACGATTTTCTGTGCAGCCGTATCAACCGCCACAGCTTCACAGTCTTTAGGGCCATCAGGATATTGAAAGCGGATAATCCACTCCGGCAAGGCTGTCATAGGTTTTGGGTTGGCGCTGGTAAGATCTATTTGGGGCTCTTTGATGATATAAAGGGTGCTGCGACGGCGTTGACGGGCATTATCGCCCACATCTGCGATCAAAAGATATGATGATTGCCGCCAACGAAAGGAGGCTAAATCTTCCCAATCGTGATTGTCGGCATTGGCTAGCCGAACCACCCCCAAAGCTTGTCCTCTGATATGAATGGCATACAGCCGCGGAGCGTTGCCACTGTCGTTGATGACCCATAGTATCTCATTTGTCAGGCGCGACGGCGCCAAACCACTGGCTTCGGTCAATCGGTGATGTTCTAAATAACCAACATGAACCCATCCCTCAGCACTGTTCAAATCTAAGTCCGGCTCTTGCCCCAGTCTTGGGCCGCAATGGGCCAAATTGCCGGTCAAAAAAATAACGGCGAGTTTTATTAAAAAACGCATGTGTTACCTTTATCTCCGATTACCAATTGTATTAGCAGCCAAGTAGAATTTTCCGAGCTGCTGCGTAACAGTATTATGGGGGGGTGCTAGCGAATCTGGCCATGCGATCATCGCTATGGTTTAAATCAAATTTGGGGCGTATAACACTAAGGGCATGTGCATCAAGACTTTTTATGCGAAAATCTAATTAAAACCGATTCAACCACACCGGATGGATGTCGCCGATGGTATGTTTGATCGAAATCAGTACGTTTTTTAAGCGCGTGTACATCATAGCCAGACCGATATTTTCAGCAAACAGATTGAGAGAGTCCAAATCTTGCTCGGAAATTTGCCATGTTTCATAATGATAAAGCCTCAAAACTCCTATAAACCGGCTATGCAGCTTAATCGGTATGGATATAATGGCTTCTATCCCTTCCTTTTGAGCATATTCCGGATATTGAAGTTGATCCGATTGATTCACATCCGATATCACCACCGATTCCTCCTTTAATCGGTTCCCGATGCTTTGATTGACAAGCACCGGCCCTTTATTCAGATAATCAATACTCAAGCCTGAACTGCCCAACGGCTCTAATTCATCAGTCTCCGGATCCAGGATAAAAATCGTGCACCCCTTGATATCCAGTGCACCGACAGCCAGTTGTGTTATTCTTGTTGCCATATCCTGAAAATCTTCTGACTCGGTAATCGCTCGGCTGATCAATTTAAAAATTTGGATGCTTATTTTATCTTCAGCGGCCATAATTCCTCCTTAATATTTTTAAGCAGTGCTCCTTCACATTTTAATGTTACCAACCATCTTCTTATCCCCCGTGCAAGAAGAATTAGCCCTCATGAGACAATACATATGGTGGTGTTTTGTAATCCGACCGTTACCTTATTAAACACGCTGCCGGTGAAGAAGCGGCCAATTTTTCCAAATTTTCGATTGAGAACGACAACATTATATTTGCCGGTTATAGCCTGGTTGATGATTGATCCGGCGACGTCTTTTTTCTTGGGTTCAAACACGGTATGAACCTGTTTTTCGGTAAATCCGGCGTTCACCAAAAATTGTTTGGCGGTTTCAAGGGCCTGTTCTTGCTCTCTGATTTTCTGGGATAGAAACGTCAAATTTTGATCGACTTTATCCATAATCGGACTGCCTCGAACTTCGACTGCCGGCACCGGCACATATGCATTGAACAATGTAATTTCTGTATTTGGCCTATCGGCAAATAGGTTTTTTACAAAGTCGAGCGCTTTTTGATCATTCCGGGTAAAGTTGTAAGGTATCAGCACGGTAAATTTTGACATAGAAACCTCCTTTCTTTAATTTGGTTTTTTTGAGCTGTTGCCTTTTTGACGTATTCTTCTCTAACCCGGTTTTTCTAAATCTGAAGCAAAGATTTTACGATCACCTGTTGTGTAGCGATTGATGAATTAGCAATTGCCAACTGAGTGTTATCAGAATATTTCTGACGTTGGTTGCAGTATAAACTTGAATTTTTTGCTGGGTAAAACGGCGTACTTTGCGAGAATCTGATCTGGTCTACAGTCTACAGAGAAAGGGCCATTCGGTTTTGAATCGTCAGTCTTAGACCCGTATCGATGGAAAAGTAAGCCAAAGGGAGGGGAGATACAGCTGCATCGCATTGTAGGTTGAGCGGCTGGTGCCGTTGGACGAGCAGATTCTGATCCGCAAATTTTGAAAGCGTACCTTGGATCTCTCAGCGCTGCAAAGCGCGCATAGTGCTAACCTTTCTATGAAGGCGTTGTGTTGCTTGAATTTACCAAAAAATATTCGACAATGTCAAATGGTTGATTGGTTGTTGGGAAATTAAAATCAGTATCAGATGCATGCAAAAATTAAGTCTGGCGATTTTATCGCCAGACATTATAGATGGTTCGCAGCTCAGAATGCCATCCTACTGAAAATCATAATTGCGCACTGCGCTCACGCGCAATCAGTGCGGCACCCAAAGCCCCAACTGTGTCAGGTTCTTGCGGCACATCGATCGGGCATGCCAGGGCTTCCCTTAACGCGCGCATGACACCCTGGTTGCGGGCCACGCCGCCGGACATAGCGATTTTCATTCCACTAAGATTAGGGCTAATCCGTTTAACCAAACCTACCGTGCGTGCCGCAATGGATCGGTTCAGCCCGCGAACGATTTCTTTGACGTCGACGCCATCGGCGATTAAAGAAACCACCTCGCTTTCGGCAAAAACAGTACACATGCTGCTCAAAGTCAGGTTCTGGGTAGCCCCCCGGTCCAAAATTCCCATTTTATCAATATCGACTTGTAAGGCTCGCGCCATGGCCTCCAGGAAACGACCGGTTCCGGCGGCACACTTGTCATTCATCACAAAATTATCCACGTGGCCCTGATCATCCATACGGATGGCCTTGCTGTCCTGTCCGCCAATGTCAATCAGTATTCGAGTGTCGGGAATCAGTGCCCGAATGCCGCGTGCATGGCAAGTGATTTCGGTGACAGCAGCGAGCCTGTCTGCCACCCGTTCACGCCCATAGCCGGTGGAAACCACGGATTTCAGTTCCGATGCTTTTATGCCGGCGGATGCCAACACTTCGTGCTTAGCTCGTTCAATCGCTTCTATGTTGCGGGCACCGGTCGGTACTACAGCCGTTGCCATAATTGCATCCGTTGCGTTTATAACGACGGCATCACAAGACAGGCTGCCGATGTCAATTCCTAAAAAATACATTCATTTCTTCCTTTAGTTAAATCATTACACCCTCTGCAAGCTGAAGATCCAAGCTTGCTATGCGGATTAGTCGAGATATATTAAAAAAGGAATACCTCCTTAGGAATAGGGTGATGTTGACCCTAATAGCTAGTGGGAGGTATTCAATGAAGTATTTCAGAAAGTTAGCACATGCCCTATGGTTATGCAAATACCAGGTTGGATGGTGTCGGAAGTACCGATACCACATCCTGCAAGCCGAAGTTGGCAAAACCGTCAGAGATATTATTCGCCGGCTATGTGAATGGAAAAAAATAAAGATACTGGCAGGCAATATCCAGATCGACCATATTCATTGGCTGCTGGAGATACCATTTAAATATTCAGTATCGGAGGCTATCGCTTTCATAAAAGACAAAAGTATTATCAAGATAATCGGTTTTCGTTTTGAACTCAAACGCCCATGTTGGGACCGCCCTTTTTAGGGGTGGTTCTTATCTAAAATACGGTTTATGGTTGCGAAAATAATCAAAGATTTGTACTGATATTCCGATCGTATCTTCTCATGCACACATCCATTCACCGATATTAATTTACGGCGCCCCGATCTGATCGTCGATGGGCGTTAAGCTCAACATCGTTAATGCGCTAGCAACGGTTCGCCTGGTCCGCATTGCTGTGATCATACTTAAGCAACTCACGAACGGTAAAAATCTATTTTTTACAACCAACGGAGGCATTTAACAATGATTGCTCGCGATGTCATGCAAACCAATTTTCACACGTTAGAACCCCATCTCACTATTGGAGAAGCCGTTAATCGGTTTAAAAACGCTTCACAGGCCGAAAAGAAAATGGTGTTCGGGATGATGGTGGTTGATGGACAAGACCAGCTGGTCGGCATCCTGTCCATGTTTGATATCTTGCTATTCGTTCAACCCAAACATGCCCACATCTGGAGCGAAATGGATGATATGGACCCTGGTTATTTGTTCGATGAATTATTGGATCGGGTCAAAGAAGTGCAGGTGGCAGATATAATGACAACGGAAGTCGTTACCATTGCACCCGATAATCATTTAATTTCAATTGCTGATATTATGATTAAACAGCATATCCGCCGTTTGCCGGTCACCGAAGGCCGCGAGGTAATTGGTATTGTTTACGTCTCCGATGTTTTTTACCATTTGTTGAATAAGTTCACGTCCTGACAAAGGAGTTCTGCCATGCCGGTTGTTACAAATAAAAGCGTTTTAACGGGGATTATCGTTAAAGAGGCTATGCGCCGCAACGTCGTTTCATTACCTCTCACGACTTCTTTGAATACAAGCATCAATTACCTGATAAAAAATAAGATTAATGCACTGCTGGTAACCGATGAATTTCAGCGCCCAGCGGGCGCGGTATCCAAAACCGATATCATGGGCGCCTATTACGCTGATTTACCCCTGGATACGTGGGTCGGGGATATCATGGTAAGTCCGCTGATTTACTGCTATCCGGATGATGGACTGGAAACGGCGTTGGACAGTATGCTCAAAAACGGTATCCACCGTCTGTTTGTGCGGGGGAGCAACTCCGAAGCCATTGTGGGAATTTTGGCATATAACGATGTGGTCGGAATCCTTTATCGCTACTGTCACGCCTGTGATAGAAGTATCGCTAAAGCTCGACAGACGAGCCCAGATCAAATTAAGCGCCTGACGGTCAAAGAGGTCATGACACCCAGGATTAGTGCTTTTCAGGAATCCGACTTACTGGTGGGGATTATTGAGCGGCTTTACGAACTTCAATTCGGAGCTGTGCTGGTCAAAGATGAACAAAAAAAACCGGTGGGGGTGGTTTCCAAAACAGATTTGATTTTGGCCTACAAACATGGCCATCCGGTGACGTCCACCGCTGAAAGTATTATGAATGCGCCTGTGGAAAGCTGCGATGAAAAATCACTGCTGAATGATGCCATTCGCCAAATGTTATTAAAAGATATTCAGCGCCTTTTTGTGCATGCTAATACAAAAGACGATATTAGCGGTGTCCTTTCGCTCACCGATGCGGCCCAAATCCGTTCAGGTTCATGCCGCGCCTGTACCTCGAGTCGCCTGATGACCGCTTAACTGTGCTATCGGATCTCAGCCTAGCAAAGATTCAAATCAAAACCTTAAAGGCAATTGCAAGACAAACTAATTGAATTGTGATTTTAGGAGGCAAAGCGATTGAAGGGATCGAATAGATTACAGTTAATACCGTTAATGCAGCTCTTGATGATAGTCTATCTGGCAGCCTTTTGCTGCGATTGCGCTCGCATGCCGCCTGTTCAAAGGGGGACTGTGGATCATGCGGCCATCGCCGATGGGGTTTACAAAGGCAGCTTTCGCAATGGCCCGGTTAAGGTAGTTGCCCTCGTGAAAATTGAAAGCCACAACATCATCGATATAGAACTGTTGCGGCATACCACCTGGAAAGGTAAGAAGGCTGAAGCCATCATTCCGCAGCGAATCATCGAGGCGCAATCTACGCAAGTGGATGCTGTTTCCGGGGCAACCATGAGCAGTGATGCCATCATGTATGCCGTGCAAAACGCCCTGCAGCAGGCACAACATAAATAGGCAATAGTTTTTGGTACTCTCCGGTTTATTTTCAGAGAGTGATTGCCGAATTTAAAGGAGATCATAATGACGGATCAGAATTGGCATCCTGGTAAATTGTTAGAGATATCCGGTTTTTTTTGGAAAACCTGCACACTACATGCTGCGATCAAGCTTAATCTTTTTACGGCCATCGGCGATGACCGTTTAAGCGCTGATCAAGTGGCCCAAAAAATCGGTGTGAACACGGAAGCATTATTGCGCTTGCTTGATGCTTTAGTGGCGATGCAGCTTTTAATCAAAGATGGCCAAAATTATGTTAACAATCCATCAGCTGCCAAGTTTTTGTGTAAAGATTCGCCGGCCTATATCGGTTACATGATTATGCACCATCACCATTTGGTCGATTCATGGCGCCGTTTAGATGAAGCGGTTGGCAATGGCATGCCCGTGCGCACGCGCGCATCATTTAGCGACGAAAAGGTGCGCGAAGCCTTTTTAATGGGTATGTTTAACAATTCCAGCTTGCTGGCGCCCCAATTGGTTAAGCAGATCGATCTTTCCAAGCATAAAAGGATGCTGGATTTGGGCGGTGGGCCAGGCACCTATGCGATTTTTTTCTGTAAAGCGTATCCAACTCTAAAAGCAACGGTTTACGATTTGCCCACCTCACGACCATTTGCCGAAAAAACGATCAAACAATTTGGTATGAGCGAACAGGTCAATTTTGCGGGGGGCGATTTTGTTGAAGAAGAACTTTCCGGCCAATATGATTTTGTATGGTTATCCCACATATTGCACGGCGAAGGCCCTCAAACGTGTCAACAAATTATTGCCAAAACATACGAAGTTCTTGAAACGGGGGGGATGATTGGTATTCACGAGTTTATTTTAGATAATGATCGCACCGGCCCCTTATTTCCGGCCCTTTTTTCCTTGAATATGCTGCTGGAAACCGATGCAGGTCGGTCTTACACCGAAAATGAATTGCAGACCATGCTCACCCAAGCAGGTTTCCAGAAGGTTACACGTCTGCCATATCAGGGACCCACCGAGTCTGGCATCATGACGGCGCTAAAGTAAAAATAGCAACCATTTGATATCTTTTACATTCTAAATGCCAGCGACTGGCAAACGCTTTTGACAATTACCCAGAACTGCATTATGAACAGTGTAATACGCGGTATCTGCTCAATATAGATCTCCATCGCTCCCAAGGCAGTTATAACCAGATCTTGCCCCCGAGTCATTTTTATCTACTGCCGGCTGCATACATCCAGCCTACCCCTGGATCGATCGCATTCTATCTGCATTTCCTACACTTTCTGAATTAAAGCCCACAACCGCAACGCTTGGATTAAACCTGGTCTGTTTGTCGCACTTAATGGGGCAAACGGTTGTGAATGAACCTTTAACCAAAGGAGGGAATTATGGCCATTAAGGTATTGATTAAACGACAGTTTAAATCCGGCAATCTTTCAGAGGTGTCTCAGTTGCTAAATCGTCTCCGCTACAGCGCCATGGGACAGCAAGGCTACATTTCATCAGAGACCTGGAGTGATTTTGAGAATCCCAACCGAGTTGTCGTGGTATCTATGTGGCGCAGTAAAGATGATTGGCTGGCTTGGAAAGACAGCCCGGTAAGGGGCGAATTTGAAGGCGAGATTGAAAAGTTAGTGGAAATACCGACGCAATTTGAAGTGTATGAACTCGGCATGAAATCTTAATACATCGAAAGTTGTGGCTCGGGGTATCCAATCTTTAGGCACCTAAATGATAAAATGTCGATCTTTGGCTAGAGACCTAGATCAAACCGGACGCCTCGGGCCCACTTTCAATGTCGTTTAGAAACACATTTCTTGACCAGCATATTGATGCACAAATTGTATAATTAAGATCCAAAACCTTTAGATAGCCCAATCAATTCCCATCGCTAACCGATACCCGCCGATCTATTGAAAAAATCATTGTCTTTATTCCCCACAACCCATTATAAAAGAAGCATTTTCGATTAGTGCCCTTAATATAAGGCCCTAATCGCTTGCAGGCGAGATTCATTTCATATGGCTAATTTAGCGCCGGAACTCTTTTAAAAATCCCAGTAAGCTGTGATTGATAATCGACCAAGATGTGATGATGGCCAATCAAAGTGAATTAACCCTCGATTCCATTGCTGCGGCTGTTTTTGATGCCCTCGCCGAGCAGTTTCCAGTATGTCTGGCCAGCGATGAATTCCACTATTTTCCCCAGGCGGTTTCATCGGAGCGTGATTGGTCTTATTGGGATGATTTTTCACCGGAGGCCATCGAATCGATTTCGAATAAAATGATTACCTGGGAAATTACGCTTTCCTGGTTGCATAGCAGCCATCCCGCCCAACAAGTCCTTTTCGATATTGCCATGCTGCGCCGCGTTCTCAATACCCTGCGCGAGCAGTTTCAATTGGTTCGATTTCAAGAAACGCAGCCGACGTTCTACTTAACCATTGCGGCTATCGGTTTGGCTGAAGCTTTGGAAAACAGCGCGCAAGCGTGGCAGCAGCGGATTGAAACCCTGCCGGCGTTTCTGGAACAAATTCATACCAATTTGCGCGATGTTCCGCATTTGTTTTGCCATCTCGGCCGCGAAATGATCCAAAAGATAAAATTTTGGTTGCAGTCTTTGCAGACAAGCCATGTAGGCACCGCATCCGCCATCGATGCATTGAACCATCTTGATGAAGTATTGAAGGCTTTGGTGACGACCGAAGAGATATTGGTGCCATTGGAAGTATATGCCCGGATAGCCCAGGACCACATCGGTTGTCAGATGTCGTTAGAAAACATTAGCCGGCGATTGGATGAAGAAATTGAAGAGACCCGCGATATGCTCCAATCGGAGGCCTCCCGTTTGTTTCCGGGAAATTCTTGGCAACAGGTATTGAAACGATTCCCGCGACCCACGCTGCCGCCAGATGGTCCTTTGGGTTTGTATCATTCGATAATTTCCGAATTGGGGCAGCACTGCCACAGTGCCAATCTTGCACCGCATGACCTTATGAAAACATGCCCGGTATCGGTTGCACCGGTACCAGATTATCTTCTGCCTATCCGCAGTGCGGCCGCTTACAGTATGCCGCCAAGGCATCCGCCCTCAGGCGGTACATTTTTCATTATGACTTCCCAGAGTTTTTCGGATGTGCCCCGCGATGTATGGCTGTTATCGGCCCATGAAACTTATCCAGGGCATCATTTACTGGATGCCATGCGCTGGTGCCATACGCGACCTGTGCGACGCCATATTGAATTTCCCTTATTTTACGAAGGTTGGGCCAGCTTTGCGGAAGAATTGTTGTTTGACACCGGTTTTTTCTCAGGTACGCGAGACAAATTCTTAATGGCCAAACGCCGTTTTTGGCGCGCGGTGCGGGGCAAAGTCGATTTAGAACTGCACACCCGTCGTCGCAATTTTGACCAGGCCACCAACTATTTGGTCACAACCGGCTTGCAAAAAGAACAAGCGCAACATATGCTGAAACGCTATACACTTAAACCGGGCTATCAACTTTGTTATTCAATCGGGCGTTACTATTTTCGCAGAATGTACGATCAATTTATTGATAGTGGCCGGACACCTGCTGAGTTTGCCCGCAAAACACTCACACAAGGTGAAATTGAGCTGGGCCATCTGCAACAAACACTTTATAGGTAAGGAGAGCAACCGTGCCGGAATTTTGGGGCTATCATTCGGAGTGGAATTTAGGCAGTCCAGGAGGCTGGGATTATCAACGCACCACCCAAGAGATTGCCAAAGTCGTGTGGACCAAGCTTAATCAGATGCAACCCAGCGGTGTGGAACTGCAGTTTGATCATCCCATGCTTTATCCAGTGGTTGGGTTTGCCCAGATGCTGGTGCAGGTTCATCGCGATCGAGAAGGCGCTGAACCAGGCCTGATTGCGGTGGTGGCGGAAGAGGAGACGCTGGCCGAGGTCACTGAAAACATTAATCTAGCCAAACGCTTGGATAGTTTTGACGGCATCACCGGTATTTTAGCCGCGCCGCATGAATTCGAACTGAAAAACGGCCGCACGACCTATCGCGGGCAACCGGTATCGCTAATCTTTATGGATTTTAACAACGATGTACTCTTGAAACTGCATCGCCGCCATAACCTCAATCCACTGCTGCAAGCCGTTGGAGATCATCGCGTCATTAACCCGCGCGGCACGGAACCCATTAATGTCAAAAGCATGTTTGAAGTCATAACAGGTCCTCTGGCGGACCGGTTTCATGCCGAAACGATTCGGTGCACGCCTTGGACCCGCCGCTTTTATCCGCGCCAAACCACCGGACCGAAGGGGCAAGAGATTGCCGATTTAATGGAATGGACCCGTCGCAATTGGTCTGATCTGGTGCTTAAACCGGAAAGAGGGTATTCGGGCATCGGGGTGCGGGTCGGCGATGTGAATACGGACAGGGAGGAGGCCATAGAACTCGCAGTGCGTGAGGGGAATTACATTGTCCAGGAAAAAGTCTCGCTGAATCTTTGGGCGGAAGCAATGCCTGAAATTGATCATGCCAATCAATGTGCCAAGTTGGTTAACCGTCAAACTGATTTTCGTTGTCTAATCGGTCCCGGCACTGTTTTTGGGTTTTTGTGTCGTTTTGGCGATGTGCCCACCAATGTGGGCAGCGGGGGCGGTGTGCAGCCGATGGGCATTTTACAATCAAACATGAGTGTGGCGGTGGCAGTTGATAAAATTAATCAGGCCGTTCTAAAATTATCCTATGATCAACTTGCCGAACTAGACAATATTCAAAAAGAGATGGCCCTCAAAGAGAAATTTACCTATTTGCTAGGCCCGATTAAAATTGCGTTGCGTCCCCGCATCATTACCCCACCACAGCTCAAAGCCCTGGAAAGCTATTGTGCGGCCATGTGGGCAGATAGTTTGACGATGGAGAAGATGTGGCTAGCCGGCGAATTGGATGCTTTTATCGATATTGAAGAAGAAGAGCTGGCAATTGCCCGACTGCAGCCATGGCACGGAAGCCCGGCCATATTTGCGGCCGATGGTTTGTTCAGTTTTGGTGCCCACCTGGAGGCGTCATGACCATTTGCGTTGATCCCGATTGGTGGCAAACCCTGTTTGACGAAACCTATTTAACCACCGATGCCCGTTCGGTGTGCAACGAAGAACTGACACGGCGTGAAGTTGATGTTTTTTGTAAACTCATTCCTTTACGCATCGAGCACTCGATTCTGGATCTGTGCGGCGGCCACGGGCGCCATACCATGGAGCTTTGCCGGCGTGGGTATGGTCATTGCACCGTTTTAGATTTTTCCGAACCTCTGTTGAAGATCGGTGCGCAATGCGCGCAGAAACACAACTATCAGGTTAATTTTATCCAGGCGGATGCCCGTGAAACACGGCTCAAATCCGAACGGTTTGACCATGTGTTGATTCTGGGAAATTCTTTGGGCTACGTTCCGGACCAGGTTTCTGATCAGAGAATTTTGCGCGAAGCATATCGATTATTAAAATCGCAGGGGTGGTTACTGGTGGATGTGACCGATGGACAAGCGGTAAAGGCTCATTTTACGCCCAATGCTTGGCATGAAATAAATAGCGATGTGGTTGTTTGCCGACACCGGGAGATATGTAACAATATTGTCTATGCACGTGAAATGGTATTAAATAAACAATGTGGATTGATCCGGGATAAAACCTATTGCATCCGGATGTACGAGCCGCAAACGGTTGGACCCTTAATCGAAAATTCGGGATTTGAAAATGTAACCGTGCATACCCGATTCAGTCCCCAGCAGTGCCAAGGTGACGTCGGCTTTATGAATCATCGCATGATCACCACCGCCCAAAAGCCGTAAGGCGGCATCTCTGATACGCTGTCGGCTGGATGATGCCACGGACCCGACTCATCAGCGACAGGATAGAGGCTACCCTTCGGCTGTAAATGCATGATATCCTTTTAAACATATTTGTAAAATTTTTCCGAAACCAATTAGATCGGGCCGCATACCTTAAATTACATTGGCAGATACGGATACTGTGAATAGCACCCGATAGTAAGCTTGGCATGCAGAAGATAAAGGAAACGCATAACAAAATCTTAGAGATCGACCTCCATGACCGCTCGATAAATATCTTAGAGATTGGTGCCACCGTAAGAAAACGTTTTCTGGGGGGTAAAGGCCTTGGCCTTAAATTGCTATATGATCGCCTGTCACCAGGTATCGACCCGTTGGGCCCTGAAAATATCATTGCGTTGATGCCGGGCATTCTTATGGGGACCGGTGCGCCGTGTTCCGGTCGTTTCATGGCGGTTTTCAAATCACCGTTAACCGGTATTATCAGCACGGCCTCATGTGGCGGACCCTTCGGTATGGCGCTTAAAACGGCGGGCTGGGATGGTTTGGTGATTAGCGGCTGTGCCGATGTACCTATCTACATTCTCATAACGGATGATGGTGCGGCATTCAAGGATGCTGGCCAATTGTGGGGTTGCGAGATCCCGGAAGTACAATCGGTGCTGGACGAACGCAAAGCTGGTTCGGTGGTTATCGGGCCGGCAGGCGAAAACCGGGTACTTTTTGCCAATGCGGTTTCCGGGCATCGGTTTCTTGGCCGCGGTGGGTTGGGTGCCGTCATGGGATCTAAAAATCTCAAGGCCGTGGTTGCACGCGGTGGTGTTTACAAACTTAGACCTGTTGATCGCGACGGATTTCAAAAAACGAAAACGCTGGCCACGCGCTATCTTAACCAAAATACCATCACAGCCGATCGCTATCGCAATTTTGGCACCTGTGCCAACGTGCGCCCATGTCTGGACGCCCGGATTCTGCCGGTGCATAATTTTCAGGATGGATGGCATGCCCAAGGCGATCGACTATCGGGTGAAGCCATGGCCGCTAAGCATCAAACCAAACACCACACCTGTAAACCTTGCACCATTCTATGCGGCCATCGCGGTATTTTTAAGGGCGCGCGGTTGCCGGTGCCCGAATATGAGACGGTGGGCATTTTAGGTGCCAGTTTGGGCATTTTTGACCCGGATCTGATTGCGCAATGGAATGATTCCTGTAATCGGTTGGGTTTAGACACCATTTCCACCGGAGGCACCCTGGCGTGGACGATGGAAGCCGCCGCCCAAGGATTGATTACAAGCAAGCTTTGTTTTGGATCACAACGCGGAATTGATCAAGCCATACAGGATATTGCCTATCAGCAGGATTTTGGCGCTGAAATGGCCAGCGGTACTCGCTATCTTGCAACCAAATATGGCGGTCAGGATTTTGCCATGCAGGTTAAGGGACTGGAATTGGCGGCCTATGATCCACGGGGTTCTTTCGGCCAGGGTCTGGCATATGCCGTCGCCAACCGGGGTGGTTGTCATTTATCGGCCTATATGATCGCCCAGGAAGTTTTCTTTGATCTGCTCAAGCCCTACTCGACGCGAAGCAAAGCCAAATGGGTCAAGTTTCTGGAAGATCTTAACTGCTGTATCAATGCCTTAAAGACCTGCCAATTTACGATGTATGCTTATGTTTTAGAGTCGCCGCTGCCAAAACATATACCCAAACCCCTGCTGCGCTGGTTGATGCATTACCTGCCGGGCGCAGCGATTTTTTTGGTGGATTTTAGCATTTTCAGAGATTTTTGGAATACCGTCACCGGATTCCGTTTGACCAACCGAGATTTTATCACGGCCGGAGAAAGAATTCATATTCTGGAGCGCTATATGAACACCCGGGAAGGAATCACGCGCAAAGATGATAATCTGCCGGCCCGATTGCTCAATACCGGACGCGCCTCCGATCCTCAAAAGCAAACGGTACCACTCGAAAATATGCTCGCGGAATACTATAGGCTAAGAGGGTACGATGAAAACGGTATCCCCACGATGGCCACATTGCAACGTTTAGAACTACTTGAATAGAGGTCTGTATGCTGAAATTATTGTGCCCCCGTAAGTGGCTCATCACAGCTTTAGCGGTTTTTGCAACATTTGCTTCAAACCTAGCCTATGGCGATGAGAATCCGGCACAAATCAAAGCGCTTTATCGCCAAGTCCAAGCCGGCCGCATTGAGGCTATTAAAGAATTGCGGCAAGCCGCTGAAAAAGGAAGTGCCGAAGCCCAATATGTGATGGGTGTCATGTATGCCAATGGTGAAGGCGTTGAGAAGGATCCGGCCGAAGCGCTTGACTGGTATCACAAGGCCGCCAGTCAAAACCACCTCCAGGCCTGCTTTAATCTGGGGGTAGCATACGCACAAGGAAGGGGAATTGCCCGCAACGATTCTGAGGCCGTGAAATATTTATCCATATCAGCTGAAAAGGGGCATGCCGATGCCCAAGTCGTTCTCAGCGCCTTGTATGAAGAGGGTCGTGGTGTATCCCAAAATATGGATAAGGCTATCGAATTGCTCAAAATGGCGGCAGAGCAAAACCATGCAGCGGCAATGAGTCATTTGGGGCATATGTATGCGATGGGCCGGGGGGTAGACCAAGATTATCAAGAAGCCGTTTACTGGCTGCGCCAAGCGGCTGATAAACAAGAACCGGATGCGCAGGCATCATTGGCATATTTGTATGTTCAGGGATGGGGGGTTGCAAAAGACGACCGCCAAGCCGTAAAGCTCTACCGCCAGGCAGCTGTGAATTATTTTAAGCGGGGTTTCGAGAGCTACAAAAGCGGCGAATACAAACCGGCTATTCATGCATTTGAATTAACCATCAAAGTTGATCCAGGCCATTGGGGCGCTTTTTTTTATCGAGGCAATGCCTATAATTTTCAAGGTCAATACCAAGCTGCTATTGCCGATTACAATAAAACGATTGAATTAAAGCCCGATTTTGCCGAGGCTTTTCAGAGACGCGGTTTGGCATTTGCTAATCTTAAAAAATATGATCAGGCGATTGAAGATTTTAACCGTGCCATTGAGTTAAAACCAAAATATGCGGCGGCCCACACCAATCGCGGTTATACCTGGGAGCAGATGGGGCTGTACGCAAAGGCTATCGCAGATTACGAACAGGCACTTTCCATTAATCCAGGCAATAAAAGTGCCTGCAACAATCTTGCCTGGGTGCTAGCGACCTGCCCGATTAAAAGCCTCAGAGATGGGCAACGTGCCATCGAACTTGCCTTAAAAGCGGTGATTCTTTCAGAGGAAAAAGATTCGTATGCGATCGGAACCCTGGCAGCTGCGTTTGCTGAAAACGGACTATTTATTGAAGCGATCATATACCAGGAAAAAGCCCTGGCAATGGTTGCGGCTGAAAATGATGCGAAGCGGTTGCGTCTTTACCAAAGACAGCTGCAATTTTATCAGAATCGCAAACCCTGGCGCATCGCGAAGCATTTATAGGATCCCATTCTGGGTTGGATTTGCTGAGCCTCTCTGCCGATAAATGAGATCGCCAAACCGGTTGTGAGGATGGCCGACTGGCTGTATTGCCCAAAGAAGAATTTCAGGGTTGACGGCTTAGATTATAAACACTGAAATTGCTATCAGGAAAGGAGTGTCATTTTCAATGATCAAAGTCACAGCCGCTATACTGGTTCATGATGGTATGCTCCTGATTGCCAAGCGCCGCCCCACAGCACGCCTGCCAAATTTATGGGATCTTCCCGGGGGGAAAGTCGAACCCAATGAAACCCCCGAAGGATGTCTTAAACGGGAGCTTAAAAACGAGTTCGGCATCGGTGTAACGGTCAGAGATTTTATCGGTTCAACCATCCATGCTTATAATTTTGGTACCGTTGAGCTAATGGCGTTTCGTGCGGATTGGGAAAATGGAGACTTTCATTCAAAGGATCATCAAGAAATCCGCTGGGCATTTCCGCATGAGCTCGGCAATTTTAATTTTGCACCGGCAGACGCTGTGTTTATCGAACAAATTATGAAAGAAGAGATTGAGAT
>JASJAZ010000262.1 GCA_030066785.1 Desulfobacterales bacterium
TCAGCGGCCAATGAATCGTGGGTTTGCTGTAAATCTTTCAGTTTTTCCTCGGTTGACGTCTTTTGTTCATCGAGCGCTTTTAATTGCGTTTGAAGCGCTGTTTTTTCCTGCTGGCTTTTTTGCAGCTGTGTTTCAAGGGCCGTCTGATCTTGCTGGGCCATTTTGAGTCTGTTTTTAAGGTCTGCAATCATGGCTGCATTTGCCGTGAGTTCATTTTTGGATTGATTTTGAATGCCTTTTTCTTGTTCTAACACTTTTTGCAGTTCTTGCTGTCGTTGCGAGCTTTGCTGCAGCATCCGTTCTTTGGCGGCCAATTCATCTTTCAGCTTTGCCACCAGTGCCTTGGCATTTTTTAATGCTTTAAAATCATCGGCAAGCGCGGCTTGATCAGCCTGAGCAGTTTGCAGCTTGCTCTGTAAATCCTTGATCATGGCCGCCTGCATTGCGATTTCACGATGAATGCCATCTTGGCTAAATTTTGCCTGTGGCAAACTAACCGTCTGGTTATCGGGGGTAGGCACTGTTTGTATGGGAGCTGGTTCATTTACCCTTTGCACGTTTTGCACAGGTGAATCGAATATCGAATGCGAAACGCGGCCCACAGCCTGTTTAAAATAGGTTTTGAGATTTACAATCGATGAATTGTGGCTGCCGGGGTAAAAAAACAAACCGGCAAAAACCAATACAATCAGAACCGGTACCGGAACAAGATAAGCTGCTTTATGTTGGCGGAATTTGCCCTTAATATCATCGAAAACCATTCTACGGGATTTTTCTGAATCTTCTATCGGCGGCTCTTGATCGGTTTCCAGTGCAACGGTTGTTTGAATCTCCTGGTATTCAGCAACGGGATCACGGCTCGTGGTTGGAATTAATGTTCTTTTGACACTTTCTTTGATGGTGGCAGGTTCTATTTTTTTGGTTCCTGCGGTATAGCCAAACAACAGCGCCAGGTCGCAAATAATATTGATCTGGCGCGGATTGCCTTTAGAGTATAAATAGATTTCATGGATGGCACTAGAACTGAAGATGCGCGTTTTGGAACCCGCGATTCTCAAGCGATGATTGATGTATTTTTCCGTATCGATCTCTGTTAAGGGTTCAATTTTATAGTTGATGGCCAATCTACTTCGTAGCGCTTCGTTTTGATTGATAATGTCATCGAAATTGTTGTGGCCCGAAAAAATGATATTCATCAATTTATTTCGGGAGTTCTCAATATTCGCGATCAGCCTGATCTCTTCCAGCATTTTTTGCTTAATTCTCTGCGCCTCATCAACGATGAGTATCACTTCTCTGCCATTTGAATAGACATTGTTTAAGAAAGTTGACAGTTCTTTTAGAAAATCACCTTTGTTCTCGAAAGTTTTGTTCAGCTCAAAGGCTCTGGCGGTAAAATTAAAAAAATCGAGTTCTTCCAGCGAAGGGTCCGGTATTCGTGCGAAAATATAATTTTGGTCGAAAGATTGAGCCAATGCATTTAACAGTGTTGTTTTGCCTGTGCCGACATCTCCGGTAAGCGATATGAGCCCCTTGTTCGTCATAATGCCGTATTTTAAAGTGGCCAATCCTTCTTTATGCTTTTCGCCAAGCCAGAGAAACTTTGGATCTGGGCTTATCTTAAAAGGTCTGGTATGCAAATTGAAATATTTTAGGTACATGGGTAGCCGTCCATTTGCTGAAATAGATGCGAAAGAAGGTGCGGTTCACCTTCCACAGCAATTCCAGAATTCATTTTGGGCTTGAAAAACGATCGGTGTTTGAACACCTATTGGTTTTAAAGCAGCGCCGCCTAACCCCCATTCAACGGTGTGATACACTCAAATTAATCTCCCAGGACTTCTTTTACAGCCTCCAATATGGGATTAATCTCTTTACGTTGTTTTTTAATGTAACGCTTTTTCTTCAATCGCTTTTTAACACAATCGTATTGCTCCCATCCCTTTAAGGGGTAGTGCAGATCGACTGATTTCCACTTTGAATGTCCGTTTTCAATGAGCCAATCCATATTTTCATAAACGTTGCGGGAGAATTCTCCGACAAATTCGCAGTTGGCTCGGCGGAAATTAAATGATACCAAAACAGCTTTCACGGCAGCGGTATCAACGGCGTTTGGCTGCCAGCTGTAGGTATTGGCCGGAATTTTAGCCATGGGATAAAACTCAATAATGCTTTTGTTTAAAATCGGAATCAGGGCGAGCCTATCATTTACAGACACATCCTCTGCAAATAATTTAACCGGATAGCCCGCTACATAAAACATGGCGTCAATCTCCCCGGCCTTTAGCCGCGCTAACGCTTCACTTGTGCCGATGGCCAGCGTTTCTTGAGGTGTAACCTCTGACACTTCAAAAAGGAGCTTCGCGGTCAGAAAGGTGCCGCTGCCCTCTTTTCCGATGGCTACCCTGCGGTCGGCTAAATCGTCAAAATCTGTTAGACTCTGTTTGCCGAGCAAGTGAATTTCTTCGTTATAAAGCGGGAAAATCATTTTGGTTTTCTTGGCGATGCGTTTCAAGACGGGATCCGTCTGAACTTTGGACACAAAGGCTAGCACATCCGACTGAACGATACCCATTTGCGTGTTAGGCCGTTTATAAACGGCATACAAATTTTCGATCGAGCCAGTGGAGTTATCCACCCTAAGATTAATGCCTTTGCCTTTTACGAGTTCCTTCAAATTAAGACCGAATTGGTAGTAGGTCCCTTTGGCGCCTCCCGTCATCATGCCCAAATTTACGGCAAAAGAATAAGCCGATAAGATTCCTACCAGAAAAATTGCCAAAAAAAGTATTACAATTCCTTTTTTCATATTATTCTCCCCCTTCATTTCATTTCAAAATTGTCGGAAATACGCTTTAAAGCAGATCAGATTCGAAAATTTCAAATGCATGGTTTCGATTGGACCGGTGGTGCTTATAATGTTGAAAATGGTCGCTGGAAAACGATTTCTACGACTCCATGCTTGGGCTGATTTAGTCGACTGATGCTCCGATTAACATGCGAATCAGCAATCGATTTAAAACAGGTTGGAGGACATCTTGCGGCAACTGCAAGCTCGATGTGTCAAAAACCCAACTTCTAATATGCAATAAACATGCAATATCAGATAGGCACCTAACAGCCGAAAATAATAATTATATTAAATTGTTAGGATCATAATTGAGAAAGGTTGGCATGTTTTAGGAAATCAATTTCACAGAAAATAAGAAAAAATATTCATAATCTGATCGGAACAATAGGTTAACTAATTCAGAGGTTGGGGTATTTTTTCCGGCATGCCGGCGCTAGCCATCCTCCAGGCATGGCCTCTTAAAAAGAATTGGATTCCGGATATAGTCCGGAATGGCAAGCGTCGATGCTCGAACTTTGCGACGGCTAAACTAATTGGGGCAAAATTTATTGGACGTCATTGTTTGCAAAGCCGGTGCCGGCTATTCTTCAGATGTTTTGTTGTCATGGTTTTCGTGACCATGACGGTGGTGCAGGTCGGGCAGATGATCATGAGCGTGTTCTTGCGAGTTATGTTCGTGCCAATGCAAATGGTTTGTATCCGGTTGTAGTCCGTCGTGGGTGTGATTGTGATGCACCTCGTCATGTGCATGCCGATGTTGGTGGGCGATAGAATTATGTCGGTGGATATGGGTATGTTTCTCGGTGAAGAGAAGCATGAGCGCAACTACAATCATCACGGCCGCCATGGCTTGCATGACGGTGAATGTCTCTCCCAATACAGTGACGGATAGCAGCAAACCGAAGAATGGTGCGGTGGAAAAAACCATCTGGCTGCGAGTTGCACCGATTCCCTGTGCTGTCATGACATATAGCGTGATGCTGAAGCCGTAGGATACTGCTCCAACGAGCAGCGCTGCCAAAATCACTACCGGCTGGCCGATGCTGCCGGCCATTGCACCCCCAGCAATCAGGTTGAACACGCCGGCAACAAGGCCTTTCCAAAGGGTGGTCTCGGTCGGCGATATGCCGTCGATCAGGGCTGTAAAATGATTGTCAAACCCCCAGCACAGACACCCTAAACTGATTAAAAAAATAGGAAGGAATCCGCCACCGCCCTTATCACCGGCTAAAAGCAGAGCCGCCATGAGCGTTCCACCTGCAGCCAGCCATCCGCGCCGGGATAGTTGTTCACGGAATAAGAAATGTCCTAAAATCACAGTGGCCACAAATTCAAGGTTGAGCCATAGAGAAACAGATCCGGCATGGGCGACTCGCAATCCGAGTAGAAGCAGCAGCGGCCCTAATATACCGCCCAAGACAACGGCACCGCTTAGCAGAAAAAAGGTTTTACGACCTGCCCGCCAAGGCCACTTGAGGTTAGGTTCCTTTAAAATGATCGGCAGCACACCCAAGGCGGCGCCCAGGTACAGCAAACCCGCTAAAGCTTGCACCGGAACGCCTCCTAAGAGGGCCTTGCTGGCAGGGGTTGCCGCACCGAAAAGACAAGCCGAAGCCAAGCCGGTGATCACAAACGTTGATGTATGGTGTTTAGTTTGCATCGACGATAATTGACCTCTGTCAAGCGGTTGGTTTTGGTTGATCATGTCAAAGATAAGCGTCCCTAATATTTCAAGTCAAGCAAGAATTTAAATGTGATGGGCAGATGATTGATGGAAAAAGATATTTAAAGAAAAATTTGGCTAAGGTTTATGGCTTTCCGAAGGAAGTGCAATTTTTGAAATGTTGTGACCCACAAAAGGCTGTATACTGGAGACGGCAGCTGAAAGTTAACCACATCACATACCGTTATTGATGGCCTGAATAAAATCATCCGGGGGCACTTGCATACCGGTCCACAGTGCAAAGGTGCGCTGAGCTTGGTAGGCTAAGGGTGGCAATCCATCCATAAAGGGTATGTCCCGCTTAGCCGCCAGGTCTTGCCAGAAATTTTGTTGGCGACCGTAGTTTAAATCAAACACGAGTTCACAATCAGGAATATCCAGGTTGTGAATTAATGGTGGGAACTCCGGGGCCTCGCTGTCGCTGGAAACAGACGTGGCATTAATAATGATATGGACCGGCAGTTGGTTTTCACAAAGCGATCCCGGCGCGATGGTCTCGCCACCAAAACGCTTCACGAGACTTTGCGCTTTTTCCGCACTGCGCCCGCACACATACACTTGGGCGGCTCGCAGCCAATTCAAGACAAAAACAACAGCCTTGGCGGCACCTCCGGAGCCGAACACCAATGCAGATTTGCCTTCAATTTCAAACTCAGCTTGACCCATGGCGTCCATGATACCGATGGCATTGGTGTTGTAGCCTTTCAGCTGGTCTTCTTTAATAACAATCGTGTTGATGGCACCGATGATATTGGCGCCTTCTGACAAAATATCTAAATAGGGTATCACGGCTTCTTTGTATGGCACGGTAACATTGGCGCCGGCAATATTAAGTATTCGCAGACTTTGCATAGCCTGTCCAATATCTTCAGGTTTGACCATAAAAGGGA
>JASJAZ010000263.1 GCA_030066785.1 Desulfobacterales bacterium
GTTATACCCAACCTGAAATTTCATTCCTTTGTTCTTTTCAATGGCATCTTTAATCTGATCAATTTCCTCAAGGGTCATACCGATCGGTTTTTCGGTAAACACATTTCTTCTTCCGGCCTTGGCCGCCGCGCAGATCATTTTGGCATGTTCCTGTGATGAAGATGCGATGACAATGCCATTAATTTTGTCATTTTCGATGATTTCTTTATAATCCTGCGTGATGTATTGCGGATTCATTTCACTGGAAACCGAATCCAATTCTTCCGGCACCACACTGCAGATGGCTGTTAATTCAGCGTTTTGAATGTGATAGTGAATATTTTCTGCGTGCTTGCGTCCCAATCGCCCTAAGCCGATAATTCCTAATTTTATCTTTTCCATACCTGTAGCCTTTATACTGCCGTCAAAATTTCAGTGCAATGATGTTACAAACAATAAAATAATGAGACCACCAACTTCTCTTTATAAGACACACGGTTATCAATATACTTCCTTTTTGGATTAAAGCCTTTTGTATCAATAAACGACTAAGCAAAAAGGAGCATCACTTTCAATGCTTTATCCTTTTCTTCCACCGCGACCTTAAAAGCATCGTGAATCTGGTCAAACGAAAAGCGATGGGTGATCAAACCCGTGACATCGAAACGATCACGGATGCGATCCATAAACCGAATGGTTTTCTGACCGAAATTTTTGGTTCCTCCTGAACCGGTGATGCGTAGCGTTTTCCAAATGGTCAAACCAATCTCTACCGGGACCTTACGACCCACGGAATGGCCAATCAGCCCCACCCTGGCGCTGTGTCCCGCCACATCAAATATGGACGCAATGGCCTGATCGTTGCCCGAAGCTTCCACTACGATCGAAGCGCCGCGACCCTCGGTCAACTTGAACACCTCTTCTTTCAGATCGACTGCCGATGGGTCAATCACCACATCGGCGCCGTAGTTGGCAGCAATCTGACGCCGGGATTCCAGCGGTTCCACATTGATGACCTGCGCACCGGATGTTTTGGCCACCATTAAAGCCGATAATCCAATCGGGCCGGCACCCAGAATAACGACATCGTCACTGGCATCTACATAGCCGTTGTTGCCCCAAAGGCCAAAATAACCAATAGAAAAAGTTTCCACCCACGCGCCTTCCTCCCAACTCCAGGTATCTGGGAAGCGATGTGCAAATGATTCTTCGATAATCAAATACTCGCCCATACCGCCGGGTGAATCGGGTCGGAATCCGCCTTCGCGCATATTCAGGCAGGCTGACGGCATAAGCCCGTCTTTGCAATTGCGGCATATGCCGCAGTGCATCACACAATCTCCGGTGACCTTGTCTCCCGGTTTAAGCGTCGTAACACCCTTTCCAACCTGGACAATCTCACCGGCCCATTCATGGCCCGGTGTATAAGGTCCAATATCATAACGCCCCTCAGCGGAAAGGCCTTCAAAGCATTCCACGTCAGAGCCGCATATACCGCATGCTTTTAATTGAACTAAAACCTGGTTATCGCCTGGATCGGAAAGTTCTATTTCTTCCACCCGTAAATCCCCAGGCCCATGTAGAAAGGCTACCTTAGCTTTCACGATTCCCCCTTTGTGGCTTAAACAAATATTAGATGTTAACTTTATTAAATTGCGTTAGTGATCCGGGTCCGGAAATCATTCAGCAGATGGCGTCAAAGGCCGCCGCGGTCTTTAACAAAATCCATAACCTCAGAATAGGTCGGCATCGATATTGAACAGCCGTGTCTGGTGACGACCAAAGCTCCACACGCATTACCCAGGCGACCTGCCTTGTATAAATCCCAATCCTGAGCATAACCATAAAGGAAACCGGCGCCAAAGGCATCGCCTGCGCCCAGAATATTCTGAATCTCTACCGGATAACCCGGCACATCAACCTGCGTGCCGTTGACGGGGTGCAGGCGGCAACCCTTTTTACCCAACTTTTCCACGACCAAATCCACGCCGCATTCCAGCAAACTTTGGATGTGTTCAGCCGTATCGCCACTGACGCGGGCATCTGAAACCTGGCTGTGAGTGAGGTTGACTTCTCCCGGATCGGTCGTCATCACCGCATTGATTTCATCCTCAGTGCCAATAACAATGTTTACCGAAGGTAACACGGCTCGAATCGCCGTTCCAAAATAACGGACATCTCGCCACTGATCCGGTCTAAAATCGATATCCAGTACAACTTTAGTTCCCTTTTGACGCGCCAATTCGGCTGCAAACCGGGTGGCACTGCCACTGGGCTCTCTGCTAAAATTGGTGCCGGCAAACTGGAGAACCGTGCTATCGGCAATGGGGGCCGCTAAAACATCATCAATGCTTAGTTCATTATCCGCGCAATTTTCACGATAATAGACCAATGGGAATTTATCGGGTGGCTCAATGCCAAGCAAAACACAACTGGTGCGGTGCCCAGGTTTACGGGGTGTATATTGGATATCCACCCCCTCGTTTCGCAGGAAATTTAAAACAAAATCTCCCACGGGATCCTCGCCTACTGCCGTAAGCAAAACCGATTGTAATCCCAGTCGCTGAACACCTACACTCATATTGGTTGGAGAACCACCGACATAGGCTGCAAAGGTTTTGATTTCTTCAAAAGGAGTCCCGATATCATTGCTGTATAGATCAATACAGGAGCGGCCCATGTGAAGCGTTGCATATTTACGCGAGGAAGGTGGATTCGAACTCTGGGGCACCATGGCCTCCTAATAGGTTTTAGCTATTCATTGACTGTAGTAATCTTAAAACCTTGCCCGAATGAAAGAGACAGCGTGCGGATCATTTTTATGAAGTCAGAGCTCATTTTCTTATAAAATGACCTCTATATAAACAATCACCTTATATTAGACCGCATGCCAAGCATTGCATTGGCTCTCCGTTAATTAATGTGAATGGCTGGCACTCAGTTTCAGGCCTCGCAGATATTCAATGGCTCGAGCGGCAGACGCGGGTGCATCCGGTATCGGCATAAACTCTCCAGAGACAAAACCCTGGTATCCGGTGCTATAAAGCGTTGTTAGAATGTCGGCAAAATCGAGGTGGCCGGCACCGGGGTGCCAGCGGTTCGAATCGGCCACGTGGAAATGAAAGATGCTGTCCTTGCCAGACTTGATGCTTGCATTGATTGACGGTTCTTCGATGTTCATGTGAAAGGTATCTAAGAGAAGACCCATATTGTCAACACCGATCTTATCAATTAAGGCCACTCCCTGAGACACTGTATGAATAAGTGTGGTTTCGTATCGATTTAGCGGTTCAAGTGCTATTTTAACTCCGTGGCTTGCCGCTTTTTCCAAGCAGTGCTGTAATCCTTCAACCAGCCACTGCTCTTCTTTCTGCGAATCGCTAAGTCCGCCGATACCACGAATCAGGCCCACAATAATTTTGGCCTTTAATTTGGCGGCCAGCGGTATATGCGATTCGAGTCTTTCAATGGCCCTCTGCCGAATAGATGCATCGGGATCGGTCAATGAAAGCTTTTCTTCACCCCAGGCCTGACCGGTACCGATGGCGGGCACCGTCAATTGATGCTCCGCCATCAGTTCTAAAATTTCGCCTGGATCAACCAGTTTAGGATCACGGATCGCCAGCTCGACACCATCGTAGCCCATAGATGCAATCTGGGCGACATTGGCGGCTAAATCACCCTTGAAGGCGACCGCATCGAAACTGGCTTGGTGCGTGGATAATACAATCGACAATTGCATCATTTCAATTATCCTTTATGAAATGGGCCGCAATGGGGTAGTTCATATACGGATTTCCAGCCTTCGCTGAAGGGTTCTTTCAAAAAAGGTTCCAATTCTTCCGCCGGACGCAGGGTCACCTTTTCAACCGGCGGCACCGTACCGGCTGGAAAGACCTCTAATATCTGATCATTTACCAGCGTCAGATATTTAAGAATGGCCGCAATGGGCCGTTTAGCTTTTTCAGGCGTTGCCAAACTCGGTGTACCTACCACACCTTCTGGTGTGGCGTGCCGTTCAATGGCAAAGTGCCCTTCACCTTCAGACCATCGATGGGGTCTCCGAAAAGGTTCAACGGATTTGTCAAAATGGCCGTCGGGAAGAAATTGTTCGCCCTCGGCATCCTCAACCACATTCATATCCACCATTTCTGGAAATAGCAACTGCGCCACCGAGGTTTCGCTCTCATCCGCATGAATGAAATTCGTCTCGACGATGTCGGTTCGGCCAACGGGGGTGAAGAATTCTCTGACGGCCCGATGCCAATCTAATACCTGAAAGATGCCGGGAAGCTGAAATCGTTTCATAAATTCCTGAATGGCAGATTCGAGCATCCACAGATGACCATGGTTGTTGATCATGATGATTTTGCGATAGCCGTCATTCCATAGGCCCAGCATGGTATAGATCAACATCTCCTCAACCACTTCTTTGGGGATAATGACGGTACCGGGCATTCCCATGTGGTGGTAAGGGTGTCCACCGTAATTTAAAGGGGTAAAGGCCAGGTTACACTCACGCCCCTGCTTGGCAGTAAATCGTCTGACGCCCTCCAGAATTTGGGTCACCATAAATGTGTCCAACCCCGAGTTCGCGTGGCGCCCATGGTTTTCGGTGCAACCGATGGGCAGGAAAAGAATGTCATTCTTTCTTCGCTTTTCAATACAATGCACCCGGGGCGTATTCTGAATATAGCATCCGGCTTTGCCCAGTTCTGAAGGCGACGGTATTTCGTACTCAGCCAGCAAGGCATCGATTTGCTCATCGCTGGCATCCCAAATCTCCTTTTTTAATCTTCCAACGGTGTTATCTTCAAAAATGATTTCCGGATAATCTGTTGTTAACCAAGTCATGGCTTGATCTCCTCTCTAATTAGTTTTTGGTAAACGTGTTTATTTGTCAGCAAACAGATTGACATCTGCATTGCCGGTTAACAGCCTTCAATCAGATTATAAATGCACTCGCCGCTTCTTCATCTGGGGCAAGTGACAACCACACGATTCGCGAATGACGAGTTGGGGCTCTAACACAATGCGGTTGACATATTCGGACTCTTGACGATTAATTTGATCGATTAAGATTTTAACCCCCAGTTCACCCATTTCATATTTTTTCTGGCTGACAGTTGTCAGCTTAATTTTCGGATTGGCCGAGAGCGCGGTGTCATCAAATCCCACCAGGGCAATATCATCCGGTATACGCAGGCCTAAATCGGCGGCCGCCTCAATCACACCCAGGGCCAGATTATCACTGGCCGCAAAAATTGCCTCAGGACAATTTTGAAGTGCCAGCATTGTTTCAGCAGCTGCACGCCCATGCGCCTTGGTAAATGGGCCCTGGGACACTAGTTCTTTCGAAAATTTGAGGCCATTGTCCGCTAAGGCTTGACGATACCCATCATATCGTTCGATGCCGGTGGATAGGTTCGGCGCCCCCGTTATAATGCCAATTTTCTGATAACCGCATTTTATGAGATGCTCGG
>JASJAZ010000071.1 GCA_030066785.1 Desulfobacterales bacterium
CCCAATACCGAACTGATCCGTTTGGCCAAACTGGGCATGGAAACTGGTTTGGAAGATTTGCTTTTAAAACCGATGAAAGCCGATGAACTGATGCAGGAAATGGAAAAAAGCGACAGCGGTAAAACCTGGCTGGCTGAATTGGAAAAATCGCGCTACCCCTGGTTTTACATCTCCACCGGAACCGGATGGTACCACCATCACGCATCGTGGAACGACGACCTGAATGTCCCCTTTGAGTCCATCCGCATGCATATCAAGGCGCTCAAAAGCGGGAAGGATTTGGGCCGGCCGACGGAAAAGCTGCAGGAAGAACGTGAGAATATCATCGCCGAGTATCGCGAGTTGATCGATACCGAAGATGACCGTAAAGCCTTTGACGATACACTGGCCATGGCCCAAAGAGCATTCCCCTATTCTGAAGACCATATCTTCTATGTGGAACACTGGTTCCACAGCGTATTTTGGAATAAGGTGCGGGAAGTAGCCGACATTTTAGTCGATGCCGAATTTATTGAGGACCGGGAGGACATTTGGTACCTCAAGCGTGACGAAATCCGTCAAGCCTTGAACGATCATGTCTCCAGTTGGGCCACCGGTGTAAGACCGAGAGGGCCCTCCTATTGGCCTAAAGAAATCGAATGGCGCAAAGGGGTCATGGAAAAGTTCAGGGAATGGGCTCCGCCTGCGGCCTTGGGCGTTCCGCCGGAAGTGGTTAACGAACCTTTTACCATCATGCTCTGGGGCGTCACCACCGATGTCCTCAAAGAGTGGCTCAAAGGTGTGGAGGCCGCCTCCGGTGCCGACGAAACAGACGAACTGGTCGGATCCCCGGGCTCGGTCGGCACGGTGGAAGGCAAGGCGCGAGTGATAAAGACGGTTGATGAGCTGGCCCTTCTGGAAGATGGAGAAATCCTGATCGCTACCACCACCTCGCCCAGTTGGGCACCGGCATTCACCAAAATCAAGGGCGCCGTCACGGATGTGGGCGGTTCCATGTGTCACGCGGCGATCATATGCCGTGAATACGGGCTTCCCACTGTGGTGGGCACCGGCAGGGGCACGCGGTTTATAAAAACAGGAGACCTAATCCGTATCGACGGGAACAAAGGGGTCGTAAAGGTTCTCGAGAGAGCCTAAGGAAGATTTAGCTGTTATGTGGGCCGATGTAATACCATCCGGGCGCAATGTAGGGAGACGGTCCCTCTTTTATGAGGGCCTTCTCCCTTGAAGCGGGTTTCATCCTTTTGCAAGGAGAATAGAAAATGTTGAATGAACAACCATACTGGAATCCAGTGATCGAAACCCTTTCAAGGGAAAAACTGCGATCGCTTCAGCTGAAAAAGTTCAAAGCGATATTCAAATGGGCCTATGAGAATTCAAGGTTTCATCGGTCCCTTTACGATGAGGCGGGGATCAAGCCTGAAGATATTCGATCCCTTGCGGATGTGCGGCATGTGCCCAAGGTGGAAAAGTCGATGATGCAGCGCATTCAGCGCAAAGATCCTTTTCCTTACGGCGATGCGCTTTGTGTGCCCCTGGAGGACGTCACCGAATATCGGCAGACCAGCGGCACCACCGGTCAGCCGGTGTACCAACCGGACACCTGGCAGGACTGGGAGTGGTGGAGTGAGTGCTGGGCTTATATTCTCTGGGCCCAGGGATACCGCCCCTCTGACAGGGTGTTTCTCCCCTTTGGCTACAATATATTCGTGGCTTTCTGGGCGGCCCACTACGCCGCCGAGAAGCTCGGCTGTGAAGTCATTCCCGGCGGAGTGCTCGATACCCAAGCACGCATCCTTAAAATTCAGGAATTGAAGGCCACAGCCCTGATGGCGACCCCCACCTATATTCTGGGGATGGCCGCCACGGCCAACAATAAAATGGGCATCGAGCCTGCCAGCTTAGGCATCACTAAAATTACCTGCGCCGGTGAGCCAGGCGCCAGCATACCAAGCACCAAAAAGAGAATGGAGGCCGCCTGGAACGCCAAGGTATACGATCATGCTGGAGCTACGGAAATCGGCGCATGGTCCTATGAATGTACCGCCCAGCCACTCGGCACCCATGTCAACGAGGCTTTTTTTCTGGTGGAAATTGAAGATATCGATACGGGTGACATCATCGAAGAGCCGGGGCGCAGGGGCAAAATGATCATTACGGCACTGGATCGAATCGCCCAGCCCTGTGTTCGGTTTGATTCAAAGGATGTCATCGAATGGGATTCCGGCTCCTGCGATTGTGGCCGAACCTTTCGCATCATCAAAGGCGGCGTGGTAGGCCGTGCAGATGACATTACCAAAGTCAAGGGCGTTCTGTTGGCGCCATCGGCCATTGAGGAAGTGGTTCGAAGCATTGAGGGCCTGGGGGACGAATTTGAGGTCATAGTGGACAAACTAGGAGATGTGGACCGTATCAAGCTGAAAGTAGAGCTTGCGCCGGGATTTGAAGATAAGGCCAAGGAAATCGAACCGAGGCTTAAAGACCAACTTCGTTTGAAAACCAACCTCGGCTATCGAATCGAGATCTACGATTACGGATCATTGCCGAGATACGATGTCAAGGCTAAGCGGTTTAAGGATCTTAGGGACAAACACTAAGCATATGAAAAGAGGCCTCATGAGCACAAACTTGGATGTAAACGCCGTGGATAAAAAAATTCAATCCATCAGACAGATTGCCAGTGAACTTAAAGAGATCGGGCGTGAATGCCCGGCCCTGGATAGGAATCTGGTTCGCTTATCGGCTAGTATTAAAATGTTGGAGCTGAACTTCTCCGACGTTGCCAGCCTTGATGCCTGATCAGCATCATCTTAAAGACCGGGCTTTAAAGCTCATCAACGCCCAGAGCACCATGTCATTGGCCACCGCTAGAGACAATCACGCCTGGGCAGCACCTGTATACTTCGTCTTTTATAAATCGGCGTTCTATTTTTTTTCATCGTCCGACTCCCGGCATATTCAAGAGGCGCTGAATAGCGGGCAAGCCTCCGCTGCTATCTATCCCGATGTCAGCACTTGGCAGGAAATTAATGGGATCCAAATGTCCGGGCGCGTAAGACCTGCAGGTTTGGAATTGGCGGCCATGCAGGCTTTTCGCGCCTACATCGCCAAATTCAATTTTACCAAAGAGTTCTTTGAGCCGGGCCAGACCCTGGAATTGGAAAGTTTCAGAAAGCGGTTTCGGGTGCGCTTTTACCGCTTTGATCCTACTTTACTTTACTATCTGGACAATCAGATCGAGTTCGGATTTCGTTCCGAAATAGCCCTATGAAGTAAATGGTGGAAACTTTTCTGGACCGTGCTTTTTACCGTCGTGCCGGGACGCAAATAGGGAGATAGAATGCCGAGCCCAGAGCAACCTCGCAACAACCTTGAAGCAACGATGAAGCTATTTTGTGATGGTGTTTCCGTGATGGAAAACCTATAAGCCGCCACCCAGATCCAGCCTGCGCCCTCCATACCCGTTTTGGCGAAGCAAACTATCGCGGACCAATACGGTTTCGCATGGATTTGGATGAAGCCATTACCGAGGCTTGCAGCCCGAGGAAGAAAGCGTAATGAACAGGCAATTTTATGAATTTTGGCGTAACTTCGAAAACCAAATTCCTTGTTTCGTGGTTAATGGAGAATATCTAAAAACGCAAATAAACAGGCATCATAAATAAAAAACAAGCGATTATGGAAAAGAGGTGGAGAAATGTTGGAGATTAAAGATTCAGTGGCAGTGATCACAGGTGGCGGCAGTGGTATCGGCCTATCAGTGGCCAAATACTGGTTGTCCCAGGGCGGCAAAGTGGTTATCGCGGATGTGGTGGAGTCGGCCCTTGATCAGGCCACAGAAGAACTCCAAGGAGAGGTGGCCACCGTGCTGTGCAATGTGACCCAGGAGGAAGACTGCGCCCGTTTGGCCGACACGGCTATTGAAAAATTCGGCCAGATCAACCTGGTGGCACCCTTTGCCGGCATTATCAAAGATGGTTTGATGGTGGCGCCGGACCGGGAAACCGGCAAGGTCACAAAGAAAATGCTGTTGGATGATTTTAAAGCCGTTATTGACATCAATCTTACCGGGGTCTTTCTGACGGTGCGGGAGTGTGCCGAGCGCATGATCAACCACAACTGCAAAGGGCTGATCTGCCTGGTCTCCTCCACCGGGTCTTTAGGCACGGCGGGGCAGATCAACTACTCCTCTACCAAGGCCGCCATGTCAGTGATGCCGAAAGTAATTACCGCTGAATTCTTCCGACGGGGATTGGCAGACAGGATTCGCTGCGTGGCCGTAGCCCCGGGATATGTGGGCACGCCCATGGTCAAAGGCATGAATCAAAAAGCCCTGGATTACATCATTGGTCAAGTTCCCATTGGCCGGCTGATAGAGCCGGAGGAAGTGGCCACACTCGTCGGAGACCTCTATCGCAACGAGGCCTTGGCGGGCGATGTATTTTTTATCCACGGCGGACTGCGTTTAGGATCGAAAGGATAGAACTTCGCAATAACCTAAAAGAAGGTTCATTTTTAAAGGAGAGGGATAATGAAAGAAGTCGTGATCGTAAGTGGCGCTCGGACGGCCGTAGGCAACTTCTTAGGCAGCTTAAAAGATTTGCCGGCAGCCCAATTAGGTGCGATTTGCATCCGTGAAACTCTTAAACGGGCCGGTTTGCAACCCAAGGCCGGTGCCGCCATGGTGGCCAACGCACCCGATAAGCTGAAAGATGCGGACATTATCGAACTGGAGGAGAAATACCAGGAATGGGACGACAGCCACCAGGAGATCGAGATCGATGAAGTGATCATGGGCAACGTGGTCCAGGCCGGTCAGGGGCAGAACCCCGCCCGCCAAGCCACTATTTTCGCTGGAATGCCTAAGGAAACGCCCGCTTATACTGTGAATAAAGTGTGCGCCTCAGGTATTAAAGCTATTGCTCTGGCGGCTCAAGCCATCCGCGCCGGGGACGCCGAGGCCATTGTCGCCGGCGGTATGGAAAATATGAGCCAAATCCCCTACACCATGCCCAAATTGCGCGAGGGCGCCCGGATGTTCAACGCCGAGGCTGTGGATTTGATGGTCCATGACGGCTTATGGGAACTGTACTACGGTTATCACATGGGAGTTACGGCAGAGAATATTGTTGAAAAATATGAAATCAGCCGGGAAGACCAGGACCAAATGAGTTTAGAGAGTCATCAACGTGCCCGGGCCGCTATCGCCAGTGGAGTCCTGAAAGACGAGATCGTTCCCGTAACCCTGCCCCAACGGCGGGGTGATCCCCTTGTTTTCGACACCGATGAGCGTCCCATGGAGACGTCCATGGAAAAAATGTCCAGGCTTAAACCATTTTTCAAGAAAGACGGTTCCGTTACCGCAGGCAACGCATCGGGAGTCAATGACGCCGCCGCCGCCGTTCTGGTAATGTCCAAGGCGAAGGCCGACGCTTTGGGACTCAAGCCCTTGGCCTATATCAACACGTACGCCGCCGGGGCCATCGATCCGGCCTATATGGGCTGCGGTGTAATTCCAGCCACCCGCCTTGCACTAATCAAAGCCAGCTGGCAGATCGATGATGTGGACTACTTTGAAGTCAACGAAGCCTTTGCGTCCCAAGCTTTGGCCTGCATGAGAGAACTGAACATGGATTGGGCCAAGACCAATGCCAACGGTGGGGGAATATCCATTGGCCATCCCATCGGGTGCACCGGCGCGCGGATAACCTACGCTTTGGCCATGGAGATGAACCGCAAGGACTTGCAAAAAGGCTTGGCCACCCTTTGTATCGGCGGAGGCATGGGATTTGCCATGACCCTGGAACGTAAATAACCCACACTTTCCAATATGGATACCTCGGGCAACCCTTCACCGATAACCTTGGGGTCAATGGACAAAGAGCGTGATGTTTCTCTCAGAACGGTAACAGGCATTAGATATCGGCAAAGGTTAAAAATTGGGTGCTGATGGTGGCAGCACCCAGCCGTTTCCTACCGCGATCCTGGTCAAGGGTTAATGATCTAATGCCATCTGTTGATGCGAGTTCATCAAGGTAATTAAAACAACTTTAAATTTACAAAGCTGCTTGCTTTACCCCAGTCAAACTCACTCGCCATACTTGGCCGCCTTCTCTTGCTTTTCCTTCTCAAAATCATGGGGTGAACTGGGCATTTCCCCAACAATGAGGTTTTTTAGCGCCTGAACGTGTTTGTGATCGACACCTATCTCTGGTATCATCGCCTGAACAGCCCGGCCTAAGGTTCTGTCAAGCGCAGATTGAAAGCTCAATCGCACATCTTCAGGCAGGTCTCGATATTGTTTGACCAGGTTCTTGATCCAATTGTCTAAATTGGCGGACGCCAGTTTTTGTCTGGGATAGACATAGCCTTCAAGCGCCCCTGCTGAGGCCGCAAACTCGTAGATTTCTCTGTGCAGCTGCATCTGCTTCTTTCCATTTTTGGTTGCTTGATGTCCGTCCAAAACGGATGGATCTTCCCATGCCAGACTTACCGGATCCCCATCCCCTAAACCAAGTGTCTTCTTCAAATTGTACGAGGATATAACCTCAAGAATACAGTTTTCGTGGATACGCACATCATCGCTGGGTATGACGACAGCCGCCGGAACGCCGTTCAGCTCAACTTTTTTTACCTGCGCGGAACAGAACGCCGGGTCGTCGGGAACAAGTTCAAAATCGGTTGCCTTGAACAAAAGGCTCAAGTTGGCCATATCGCTGTCATTGACCCGTACATTGAGCGTCCCGGGAAAAGGACAGTATCCCAGCATTTGCTCACACTGCCGAACCACCCAGTCGACCTGGGTAAAATAGGCGCCTTTGCCGGCACCACTTTGAATCACACCAGAAATTTCCATCCTTGTTTACCTTTCTATTATTTTTTACCGTGAAAGACTTTCTGTAGCGGAAAACCAGACCCCGAAGGATGCTTGGTAGTACACATACGATTTATGATTTAGGTGCCCATTATAAAGAAATTATGGTTTTCGCGCCCAGGGCAAGATGAAAGGTTCCATTACGCTAGCGGCAGGAGAAGCAAAAGAGAGTTCCGTCCAGGTTAAATATAACGGATTTGATTGTCGCGATCCTGTCTTGCGAGCCAAATTGTCTCCTCACATCGTGCCGGTTGACATAATCTTTTTAATTCGCTCTAAATGCGCGGATATCCTTGCCGGATAACGGATGGTTGTTGTGGGTTTCCATGTGCGCCAGTCTCCCAGGATGGGTTCATACAAAACCCCGCAGCCGAGCGAGATCAAAATTTCGGCCTTCAGAGCCATGGCCTCAAGACACTGCTGTAGGGCGATTTTCAATCGGTCTCTTTCCGCCTCGTCATCGGTATGGAAGACCACCACCTTGGTGGTGGTGTCGGCGCGACCGCTTCCAAGTTTGCCGTATACATGACCATAGGAGGGAAATTGTTTCTCAAACACGGCAAGCAGTTCAAGGCATTGATCGAAGCTATCCAGAACTGCGGTGATTTTCCAACAGTGGTAGGCAGTGCCCATATCAATGGCCGACTTCCCGGCCTTGAGCTGGTCGTAAAGGTTTTGTATACAGGGCAGGCATCGCCCGTAGATGTTAGCCTTTGTTCTGCGCATTCGAGGGTCACTTTCAAAACTAACCCAAAAATTCTCTTTGTCGCAATGGGGGATCTGTCCCAGGTAAATGTGTTGTTTGTTTGACGGCATGGGGTCGGTCACTGTTTAGTCGGTTCGGTCGCTCGCGTCAAGCAGGCCGGCAGTTGGTTGAGGCGGGCAATTATGACATCGGCCGGGAACGGGGCCATGTCTTTCATCGAGTCTTGACCACCAACCAAGTAGGCCACTAACATGCCGGCTTCACGGGCAGCGCCGACGTCATCGCGCGAATCCCCGATTAAAATTATATCGGCCGGGTCTGCCTGGAGTTTGGCGGCCGCTAGCAATAATCCATCTGCGCTCGGTTTGAGCCGGTCCACATCATTGCGGGAGATGACCGCCGATAGGAGATTTGCCAGGTCTAATCGATCAAGAGCGGATCGCAGGGCTTTGCTTCCCACATTGCTGACGAGGCCCATTTGAAAACCCATGCCTTTAAGGGTTGCAAGCGTTTCCAAGGTATCGGAGTAAAGATGCCATCGCGTCAGGGCATCGGCATCATACATATCATAGATTGCGTCGATGATGGCCATATCAAGATGGGGATCTGCCTGGCCTTTGCCTGCCTGCGAAAGACTGAGGGTTTGATTATAAATGGACGCATAGGTGGGATTGCTCCCATACCAGTGGCGTTTGAAGCCCGCATCTGCAAGGGCCGCTAAACACTCTTCCACTGCGGGCACCAGCTGCCACTGGAAATCCACCAACGTTCCTTCGAAATCAAATATAATGTCTCTAACCGTAAGAATACGGGTAGCGCTGACATCATCATACAAATCTTTGTCACCCATGGGTGTCCTTCCTCTGGTAGCAAAACCCGGGGCATCGTCACTGCTGGGTTGGCATCTACATCGGGTATTCGGGAGAAGTGGCTTTGAAAAAGTGATTGGCACTATAAACCGACAACCACATAGTGTCAAGTAGTCGCATCGGCGATTCAGCACAAGCACAGGACCGACGATTATGAGAAAAAGCAGTGTCATACCAATGGTCACAACGAGGTTAAAGCCAGCAATAAGGAATGGCGGTTTTATGGTTGTTTTTTCCGCTTGCCACCCCTATTGTTGCTGTAAAGCAATATATGTGGCGGCTCTTCGAGCAACATAGCTGTTGGCACACAGGGATAATGATCAAAATACCGAATGCGAAAATGAAACAGTGGCTAAAAATTGAAAGAATCCCAGGCCTGCTGGCATCTGTTTACATTAAAGCCACCCGAATGGGGATCGACAATTATTATCGTCCGGTAGCCGAAGAAATCGTTTCGAATATGAATCAAGGCCTGATCTTGGATCTCGGGACTGGCCCAGGATACCTACCTGTGGAAATCGTCAAAAAGGCATCTGATGTTAACATCATTGGAGTTGATCTAAGCCGCAAGCTTATCAAAGCGGCCCGGGCTAACGCCGCTAAAGCAGGTCTTGAGCACCAACTGACTTTTGAGGTTGGAAATTCTGCAAGGTTGCGATTTAAAGACGAAAGCTTTGATATGGTGATAAGTACCGGAATGCTTCATTCTCTTAAAAAACCGGTGGCTGTTTTTAGAGAAACTTATCGTGTATTGAAAAATGGCGGACAAGCTTGGTTCTATGATCCAGCGATCATAGCCCCCCATGGAGGAAAAGAATGGAAAGCATCCCTTACTTTTCATGAAAAATTCTTTTTTAAGTTGTTCACCGGGCTAAAGATACATCAACCGGCAAAACCACTCAGCCTTCAAAAGATTCGATCGATAATCGAAGCCACTGATTTCAAGGATTACCAGATTGATGATCTAAAAGATGAAGTCAGGATAAAAATGAAAAAAGTTTACATTTCCACATAACCTCCTAAATTTTATATATCTATTCTTACCAAGTACTATTTACACGCAAATTGCGGCGCCAACTGCTTTAAACTGAGCTAAAAATGTGATAATTATTTTAATTAGTTAAACAACCAATCGTTTTAGCTAAATCAGAGCAGAATCCCCCGCGGCTTGCTATGGGGAGCGTCACTATACACCTTACACATTATCGAAGATACAAAGGCTGGAAAATAGTCAATATGAAGATCAAGGATAAAAGCATAGAGGTACTAAATGCCCAAAACCTCGCCCTTAAAGACAACAATAAACTGCTGAAATACAGAATAAATCAACTTCAGGCTGAGGTTAAAAGACTCCAGAGGGAAAATAAGGAATATCAGAAAAGACTTGATGAGGAATTGATTAATTCAGTTTCCGAAGTTTCAAAAGACGCCTTAGCCGTTCTAAGTATTTATAAAATCTGGGATGTGACGGTACTAAGAGAACATCAAATTAGAAACAAATTAGATAAGTACCTTCGTAATGTCAAAGTGAAGCCAGCGCTTGATGAATTAAAATTCAAAGGATTTCTGATTCCTGAAGATGAGATAACATATAAGCTTTCAGACAAGGCCAAAAGTTATAAAAAAAGGGATAATAAACATCTGAATACAATGACCTACCCCGCGCAAACAAACCAGCGATTTGATGCTCTCTTCGATCGTTTCTCAGAAGAATCTCGAAAGAAAGTGAAAGCGCTACTCAAAATGTGGCCGGAGGTGTTGCTTGGACGAGCCGAATTTATATTTATGCGCGGAAAAACCATGATCTTCAAAGCCTGTGCCTATATGCCTGAATACCTGATTGTGAGATACCGCCCGATTAGAGTTTCTCCCGAAGTCCTTATCGATTCCTATGGGGGCGAAAGAAAAGGTGAAACAGTTAACATACCACTTTCGAATTTAGAATATGAAGATCTTGTAAACTTTGTTTTTTTGCTAAAAAGAGGTGATACCCCTTCGCTTAACAAGGTTGATTTAGCCGAGATAAATAACTGGGCGTTTGATTCATAATTCATTATCGAAACCATAATTGACCAAGGGTGTAGTTAAATACATGCGAGTTCTAAAATATGTAATTGCTATCGTAATTTTAACAAGTAGTATCGCCTATGCCAAGAGCGCCTCTGATACGGCAATAGACTATTTCAATGTACTCAAGCAAAAAAATTACCGGAGTGCCGCCGCTTTTTTTGACCCACACGCATTGGAAAGCTTTCGCCAAATGATGGGTTTTATTAATGAGATGCCCGCCGAGAGCCAGCAAGCGTTTTTCCCCGCATTTTTTGGCTCCGGGGCAAATAAAGAATCGGTTTCAAAATTATCAAACGCTGAATTTTTTGCCTCCTTTTTGCGCGCTATGATGGCCCAAGCGGAAGCTGCCGGCGGATTGAATTTTGATGGCATGGAAGTTCTCGGCGAGGTTAAGGAGGGCGCAAATGTTGCGCACGTCGTAATGCGCAATCGAGTTTCCGTGGGAGAAATTGAAATAGAGGCTATGGAAGTTGTATCGTTCAAAAAAGTTGGCAAAGATTGGAAAGCCCTATTATCGGGTAAAATGAAAGGACTCGCCAACCAGTTGCGCACGGCATTTAATCGTCGGCAATAAACCACATCCAGACACCTGCCTTTTGAAGCATAATGATCTGCCATGAAAAAAATAAAATTTCAGGTGCTACCCTGTGTTGGACCGGACCTGCCCAAAGAAACTGGTAACGCTGTCGACCTGCTCAAGGCGATCCCCCTATTTTTTAAAATCACGAATTCCCATCCTATCGGTCTTGAACGATCTGTTGCGCTCAAGTGTTTACGATGCAGGCATGAGCGGTGGCGCTAAATGGGAACCTTTTGTGCTAAACGATATCGAATATGTAGAAGTTCGTGCCGAACTGGAAACCCTCGGGCTTGAATGCGTCGAGCCGCCGGGCGGGGTTCGCTCGCGAAGCGATTGGCAGATTTGGGATATGGAGATCAACCATGGTGTGCCGGCAGATGAACATCGTCGCCTCAATGACCTATGTGAGGAAACTGAGCGTAAACTTAATATTGCAAATAACAACGGGCATGACGATCAAGTAGCACACCTGCATATTAAATATATCGAGTTAAGCAACAAGCTGGCCGCGTTTGTGGAGAAGTATTTGCATAGACATTGATCTGTGAATTATCAACGGTGAACCGCCCATTTCACAACAGATATTGCGATATCAATTTGAAGTATTATTATCTCGGGTGTGAATGCCTGATGAATTCTGCACGCAGAAACGAATCTTACGCCTGATCCTCTCTGTTTTCATCAGTTGTTTTTTTTCACCGAAATAATGATTTTCTTGGTACCACCGTATCACCGTCGCCAATGCCGAATAAGTACACAAAAAAATCACTATGTCTGCACACAATCGATTGAAAATCGCAATCATAGGAGCGGGTGGTTCCATCGGAACCGCCCTTAGTCGCAATTTGGCAGGGGATTATAATGTGTTGGCCCTTGTCGGTGCTAAAGAGCGCATATCATCAACGAAATCCGATCCTTTCTTAAAGTGGCGCTATTGTGATTTTTTTTCAAGGCAGGCGGTGGCGGAGGCCATATCTGATTGCGATTACATTATATACCTTGTCCACACCAGAATCCCCACTGCTCGTCTCAATCAGGCCGAATCTGAAAATATGGACCTGCTTATCGCCGACAATGTCGCCCGAAGCGCTAGTCTGAAAGGCATCAAGCAGATGGTCTATCTCGGCAGCCTCATTCCGCAAGGCAATTCCGCATCAGATTTTGTTGAGAAACGAAATGAAGTGATTGAAGCCCTGTCAAATTACGGCACACCGCTGACCGTCATGCGAGCCGGCTTAGTAGTGGCACCGGGAAGCAATGCCGTTCGACTGCTAGCTAACATTGCGACCCGCCTGCCCATTGTACTAATCCCGCATTGGGCCAATACCCGCAAACAACCCATTGCTGTAACTGATGTGATCCGAGCGATTCGTTATTGTCTGGGCAATCAGGATGCATACGGTCAAGACTACGACATTGGTGGGCCCGTGGTCCTAACTTTTCGGGACTTGCTGCATAGAGTTGCAAGTACTCTGAAATCGGGCCCCACTTTCATTACAGTCCCCTACTTTCCAGCGCGCCTTTACTATTGGTACTTGCGTCTTCTCGACAGGCATGCCCATCCGGCCCTGATCAATTTGATTGTTGAGGCCCTGGGCCATGATTTGATCGTGCGTGATAATGCGCTACAGCAATTTATTGCCGAGAATTCTGTACTGCCGCGCGAAATAATCGATCCATATATTAAAAAATATGGGCACATGCCCTCAAATCCCCGCCGGCCATTTCGAAAAAAATATATGGCTGGTTTACGTTCTAAAAGTAACGTCCGGTCAATTCAGCGCATTGCTCTGCAACCGGGACGTAACGCCACTTGGGTAGCCGACATTTTTTTTAAGTGGCTTCCACACTTTGCCCGCCCGTTTGTACTCTGTAAAGTCGATAAGGCCGGCAACTGTCGAATCTTAAGTCGTTTGCCCAAGCTGCATCTTATAACCCTGAGTTTTAAACCGAAACATAGTAGCCCTGATCGACGCATGTATTTCATCACGGGAGGTCTTCTTGCAAAGGGACACGACGAGTTAACACCGCGATTTGAGTTTCGAGATGTATTGCAAGGCCGTTATACCATCGCAGCGATACATGATTTCAGACCCCAGCTACCCTGGGGATTTTATGTTCTTACCCAGGCTGTCATTCATTTGATAGCCATGCGCACTTTCCAAAAATATATGAAAAAAGAGGGGATATAAACCACCGATAAAAGGTGTCCCTATTTTCAGGCAACCTAAACGGCCTTCAATTCAGGTATTTGTTCTGGCGATTGATCTGAATTCAGAGCCTTTACTTGAGCTGCGATAGCCGGAATACCTTCGTATATGGTCGGATAAGATGGTGTCAACCCGAGATCCCTCCATAAAAGATCTGGATCGACAGCGATGTCGAAATTATAGGTGCGCACGGCGTCCGGTGTCTCTAAACCCGGGTGCGGACGAAAACGCCGGAAGGGGGTCAACAAAGTTGTCGCCAATAGAGCCAGTAGGCGGGGAATTAAAAACACGCGGGCATTTGGATAAAACTGTCTTGCAATTTCTAAATATTTTGCCCAGGTAGCCGGGGATTTATCACCAAAAGGTAAGATGCCAGAAAATGATTGTTCAGCGCAGGCAATCATGGCTGTGGCTGCATCGGCTACGTGCAGATGCGTGTAAATATTTTTTCCGAGACCCGGCAGGATCAGGCAACCGGACTGCAGCTGTTTTAAATAAAGATCTCCAATTCCATAGACATGCGGTAAGCGCAACGCAGCAAAAGACATCCCGGCAGATGCCGCCATTTCCGATAGGCGATTTTCGGTATCCACCTTGATACGGCCATAATCAAGAACCGGATTTGCGGGGGTATCGGCGTTTACGTGATACGCACTGCCGTCATACACCAATAAGCTCGAGCTATAGACAAACCTGCTAACGCCAGCGGCGATCGCGGCCTCCATCAAGGCTATAGAGCCGTCTAAGATGGAAGGCTTAAGTATTTTATATGACTCGAATGTGGCCCGGGCCCCTAAATGAATGATGCCGTCAACGCCTTTGACAGCTTGTTTGAGGCTTGCGGGATTTCGCAGGTCAGCGATGACGAAATCAGCATCCAGATGGCATATTTCGCAGTCGTCGCCAGCTTTGCGTATCATCAATCTGGGGCGATAACCACCGAAAGAAAGTTGGTGCGATACCTCCTTGCCAATGAATCCGGAAGCACCGGTGATTAACAATTTCAATTTTGGGTTGCTAGTACTCATTGTAAATTCCTATAGCAGCAGGTTCGTGGCAATGTCATATGTTCAAGACTGCCCAAATTTTAACATTTATATTTTTATATAGGCCTAATGCCTTTTTTATTAAGTGTAAAGGTAATACAATCTCACATTCGCGCAAACTTTTTTGAAACATATTCCAGGCACTATAACCCCCGATATACTTATAACAGTGTTCTGGGTTTGATGCCCGATGGCTCGTCAATACTTATGGCGGTTAAATTAACTTAAAAATGTTAGACCGCCTTTTTCTCTAAAAAATAACCCGGGATGGAAAGAATGGAACCTGACCAGAAAAAAAGACTTAAAATTCAGATTCAAAAAAAAATCGAGGATTTAAAGGTAGATATCAAGAATTACGCGCAATTGACCAGACCGATCGCACCCGACAGTGCTATCGGACGACTTAGCCGGATGGAAGCCATTAACAACAAAAGCATCAACGAGGCCGCCCTAAAGAAATCTAAAAACAGATTGTCCCGGTTAGAACGCGCCTTAAAAATGATCGAACATCCAGAATTCGGATTATGCCGCGAATGCGAGGAACCCATCCCGTATGCGCGCTTAAAGGCCATTCCCGAAACCGACTTATGTGTTCAATGTTCTGAAATGATTACATAATAACGATATTGGGCCGTTTTACCGGAATGTTTTTGCAGCTGATTCGATACCAGAATCAAATAGCACATCGTTATGGCACTTGACCCAAAATACTTTCCTACACACTTCAAACGATCAACCCATTGCAAAATCCATTGAACATATTGTAAATCTGTATCATTATCAAACACTCGGCATGGGATGCATTTTATAAAATGACAGGAGCTCATGGTTTATGACGGCATCTGAATTTCAATTTGATGAACGTAATCTTAAAGCCGCGCAACGAGTTTTCAGCAACCGCTTGCTCTTCAAATTAGCGCTCCTGTTAAACGTACCCATGGATTGCTTATCTGGTATGCGCATCAAAAAATTGAATTTAGATACCTGCCATGTGACCGTACCGTATCGATGGCTCAATAAAAACCCGTTTCAATCAACCTTTTGGGCAGTTTTGGGAATGGCCGCTGAAATGAGTTGCGGCGCCCTGGTAATGATATACACCCATAAAACCACACCATCGGTTTCGGTATTAGTGGGCAGGTGCAGCGGTGAGTTTGTTAAAAAAGCAACCGATACCACCACCTTTGTTTGCAACGATGGCAAACGGATTGCGGCAACGGTCAAGAAAACCATTGAAACCACTGAACCCCAAGAAGTTACCTGCCAAACAACCGGGTATTCACGATCAGGTGAGGAAGTTTCAAATTTCAGTTTTACGTGGAAAATGAAAGCCCGCAGTACTTAGTACAGATGAGTTGGTCATAACCAGCATGAGCCGATTTGATCACAAATATCAATTGGTGCAAGCATTGCGCAATGATTTGCCGCAACTTATCGATCTTTTGCAGATCGAAGATGCCAATGCTGACGCACATTGGCATAATTTAGATGCCAAGTTGCTCTCTCTGCTGGATCCTGACTTGCCGCTCATGGTGGCCATCTGCGGCGGGGCCAACTCTGGAAAATCAACTTTGTTTAATTCGATGCTGGCCAGCAATCTGTCACCGGTGCGCGGGGATGCCGGCAGTACCCGGCGTGTGCTGGTGGCTGCAAATCCCCAAACACTGGAACGGCCCGACTTTGTTCAACGGCTATTTGAACCGTTTGCCGAAAAGCCGGTCCCGCTGGCCGATGCTGCCGATCTGCTGACCAAGGGCCCACCGTTGATAGCGCCCCATTCGTCAGTGACTCCCAAGCAAGTGCTCATCGACACACCCGATTTCGATACCGGATCAGAAGACCGCTATATCAACCGTGAAATTGCCCAGGAGATCTTGCGCGCCAGCAATGTGCTCATTTATGTCGTTACCAACGCAACTTACAACAACTTGGAAAACACGCGTTTCATGCGGCAAATGCTGACCGAGGCTGGTCTGCGCCCTTGCATCCTGGTATACAACTGCTCGCGCACCTTGACCAAGGATCAAGCTTTCAAACATTTAACGATTACGGCCACCAATCTTTTTGGTGATCTAAAAAATCAATATTTGATGGGGTTCTACCGCACCAATGTCAGCGACAGCGTGGCGGCCGGCCGGACCTTCATGTCACTGCGACCTGTTCGCTCTAAAAATCCCCACCTGCAAGATCTATTAGGTGGTCTGGATTCACGGACCATTCGTGAAGAGCAAATCAGCACAGTTTTAGAAGCATTTAATATTTACGTGCGCAAACGCGTGTCCGATTCACGCCAAGCGGTCAGGGCATTGAAGCTGTATCGTGGTGCCGTTCAACTGGCATTAAGCTATGCGGTGCAGCAAGCTCTGGTTACTTTGCCGCTTGAACGAATCATGCGCCGAATGAATGAAATCTGGCTCGATACCAGTCCGGAGATACTCAAATTCTTCAGGGCCGCCGGCACCGTCATCGGCAAACCGGCCCAACTCGTGTTGTCGCTGATCAAGCCCGGCAAAGACAAATCAGACCAAAAACAGCAGGACAAAACCGAGGCGAAATTGTTGGAGGCCCTGAAACTTAACTTGATTCAGGCCGCAACTGATTTGCGTGAAAAAGTGCTGGCAGATGAAATTGTGGCGGAAACCACGGTGAACGACCCCCAGGGTGCCGAACTGATTCGGCTCAAAAATGCCGTTGGGCAGCCTACGCGCTTGAATACACCAGATCATTCCTCGGATGGTAACAATACCATGCCGGGAACTGTCACTATTCGAGCAGTAGCACCGGCAGCAACTGTGGCAATTCGCCAACCTTTGTCCCAAAGACCCTGGTTGCCGGTGGCCGAACAGATTGGTTTGCTTGTCAAAGACATTCTCGATGTGGCCTCTGATAAAAATCTCGATCAGGAATTGAGCCGCTTGGTGAATCGCTTTCGAAAGCGCATGAATTTTGCCCAACGCACGCGTGAATCCTTGTTTGCCTCGCTAAACATCTTGCCGGCGACCTTAGGAATTGCTTATATCATATCAACCGGTGATCCGGTTGGCGGAAGCGGCATTTATGCCAAACTGCATGGGCTGTTCGGCATGCATGACCTTTGGGCCCTGGTATCCATTCCAGCCACTGAAAGACTCGATGCGGCCGGTCGCAAAGATCTCACCGATATGCTGGGCCCAATCGTTGGTAAATGGCTGGATAGCCGTGCTGTCATTGTGCAGGCAGAGCTAGTCCAGGCCATCACCGGTGAGGTGATGCAAGGCATTCAAAAGATTGTTGAACACTCTGAGGCCTTAATTGAGCATGTAACTGCTAATCACAACCAATTAGAAGATCGGGAACATTGATATGGATCTTGATGAATATCGAATCAAAGCACGCGGCATGCTAACCGGCCATCGGGCTTCCATTCGTCAATACAGCGTATTGGTTGACAATGCCCCCCATTGGCTGCCTGGCGAGTCGCTGCGCGAGGAAAGTCAAACCGCAATAGAGCAAATCGATCGGCTGCAAGAGCGATTAGACCGCAAGCTCATTATTACGCTCATCGGTCCCACCGGTGCCGGTAAATCAACCCTCTTAAATGCTCTGGTGCAAAGCGATCAATTATCGCCTAGCGGTGTTCATCGTCCAACCACAAAAGAAATTGTGGTTGCCTGTCAAGCCAAACAAGATGCCGATGTCATTTTAGGCCATATAAAAAGTGCGGCAGTCTCGATTCAAACCGGACCTCTGGATGAAACACTGGAGCATGTTATTTTGGTAGACACCCCGGACATGGACAGCACTGAAAGTGAAGCCCATCGCCCCTTGTTGGAATCGATTCTTGATATTACCGACGTATTAATCTGTGTCTTAAATGCTGAAAATCCGAAGCGTCGCGACACCCTTGATTTTTTAAAGCAATTTGTCAGCTTATATCCCGGTGGATTATGTTTTGTGGTGGTCAATCGTTGCGACCGTTTGCCGGCCGACGAACTCAAGGCCACTATCATTCCGGATATCAAACAACACCTTCAGGCCGCATGGCAAAAACCGATCACAGATCTCTTCTGCATTAGCGCCCGCAGCCATCTCAATAATCCGTCTTGGGCCGAAGATGAAAAACCGTTGCACGCCTATGATGAATTCACGAAATTACGGCAATCCATATTTAACTGGTTAAACCAAGGCCGTACCGTATTGGATGCGCGTGTCGGACGGGCTGATCATTTGGTAAAATTAATTCAAACCGCGGCCCGTAGCCGTGTGGCTGAGATTGATAAAGAGCTGCATCAGATTAAAGAAGATATTATAGCGCTGGAAAGCAAAGCCCATGCAGTAGCTGCCGAGGCCTGGCGCGATGCCGGTACCGATGGCCTGATCGGCATTCAGGCTATGTTTTACCAAAAGCTGGCGAATCGGTGGTGGGGACCCATCGGCTGGATGATAGCCTTATGGGCCCGCTTCCTTATGACCGGCACGGGTATGGTGGCGGCTCTGCGTATCGGCAACCCGATTTTGCAACTGTGGGGGGTTTTGTCTTCATTTGTCCGCTTTCGCAAATCCAAAGAGGCGGTTGCCAACGCTGCCTCGGGTGGGGATGTAGAACCCATCGCCGACCATTATCGGTTGATTTTACAACAAAATTGGCCCGATATCGCGGAAAAATTGATTCAATTAGGATTCAGCCCCTCCATCCGCAAATCGTCCATGATACTTCCACAAGACAACCCACTGGGAGAAAGATTGTCGGTGTCCTGGAAGACCACTCTGGAGGAAGTTATGCAACGACGCACAACAGCGATATCAGGCTTTCTGCTGCAATTGATTTTTAATCTGCCGACCCTGGTATTGATGGGCCTATTTGCCTATCAGAGTGTCACCAGTTTTCTTTTGCAAAAGACATTACTTTCCGGCTATTTTTTGCACGCCACCATTAGTATTGTTCTGGTTTGGATTCTTTCTTTTGTGCTGCTGCAAATCATTATCCGTTTTGTGGGCGGTAAAAACATGGTGCGAAAGGTATTTTCAAAGCTGATTCATCGGTTTACCACAGGAGAATCCCAACTGACACATATCGCTATTGTAGATGAAATTGACACCATCTTGCAGATTGGTGCTTGAAATTGAGACACTTCATCATGTTTTTAGATCCTTGGCAAAAAGTACCTAATTGATGTACAGAAAAGAGGGCCTATGCCAGATGGAAAAACAGTTAAATTGGCCGTACTAATCGATGCCGACAATGCCCAACCCTCTATTGTTGACGGACTATTGTCGGAGATTGCCAAGTTTGGAACTGCCAATGTCAAAAGAATTTACGGTGATTGGACGATCCCGGGCCTAAAAGGTTGGAAGGAAGTGCTATTGCACTATTCGATTCAGCCCATTCAGCAGTTCGGTTATACTTCGGGCAAGAATGCCACCGATAGTGCCTTGATTATCGATGCAATGGATTTGCTATATACCGGCAAATTCAATGGTTTTTGCATCGTATCCAGCGACAGCGATTTTACTAAGTTGGCATCGCGCATAAGGGAAGCCGGTCTTTTCGTTTATGGATTTGGCGAACGCAAAACACCCAAGGCATTCGTTTCAGCCTGCGATAAATTTATTTTTACCGAAGTGCTGCGCTCTAAAGACGATCACAGCGAAAACATTAGACGCAAATCGACCAGCGGACTTAAAAAAGATACCAAACTTGTTAATTTATTGCGACATGCAGTGGAAGCATCTTCAGATGACAGCGGTTGGGCGCACCTGGCTTCGGTGGGCAGTAATATTGCCAAACAGGCGCCGGAGTTTGACCCTCGCAATTATGGCTACAAAAAGTTGGGCGAACTTGTAGCGGCCACCAAACTATTTCAAATAGAAGAAAGAACTGTGGGAGATGGGCCTTCAACAGCGATTTTTTTAAAGGATTTGCGCAAGAAATAAACGCCTAACCATTAGCCAAGGTGCCAAGACGCCTATCCTGACATTGGTTGCAACGGTACTTAAGCGAGACGACACGCATCTGCGATCATACCCTTCCTGGGGCAACAGGCACCAACATTTACCGATTCATTCGGTAACGGGAGGATGCATCATGACGATGAATGAAGCTGATTTTTTAGCAAGCGTGACCCTTTTTTCACATTTAAAAGACAGGGATCTGCGGCGTCTTGCCAAAAAATGTGAATATTGTTTCTTCAAACCCGATGAAGTCATCATTACGGAAGGTGAACGCGACGGTCGCCTTTTCATGCTGATTGACGGCAAGGCCTGCGTCTACAAAGGCTATGGTAGCAAACAAGAAAAACTGTTACGAACACTAGAGCCGCCGGCCTATTTTGGAGAAATCGCCCTCATTGATGACTGGGTGCGCACGGCCACTGTGGTTGCCAAAGGAGATGTCAAAGCATTCAGTCTAGATCAATGGAATTTGCGGCAGGAAATTAAAAAATATCCGGTAATTGCCATCGAACTCATGCAGATGCTAAACAGACGCCTGCTAGCTCTGGAAAAAAATTTGATAAATGCCACCGGTGGACTGATACCGATTTGCTTCAATTGTAAAAAAATATCTGACGACAAGGGCGCATGGTTGACCCTTGAACAATACATCCGCGACTATACGGAATACGAATTCAGTCAGGGAATTTGTCCCGAGTGTATGCAAAAGCTAAAACCTGCCGATAGTTGATATGGAAAAAATTCTGATTAGTGCCTGCTTAATTGGTGCCCGGGTCCGATATGATAATATCGGCAAATATTTTGATGACCCGGATTTACGCCAATGGATCGCGGAGGGACGCTTGGTGCCGATTTGTCCTGAAGTAGTCGCAGGCCTGGCAGTTCCACGCCCTTCTGCAGAAATCATTGGAACCGGTGGGGGTGCCGCCGTCATTCAATCCAAAGCGCGGGTTGTCAGCTGTAACGGTGAGGATGTGACCGATGCCTACCTTGAAGGTGCTAAGATTGCATTGAACATTGCGCAGCACGATAACATCCAATTGGCAATTTTGAAAAATCAAAGCCCATCCTGCGGCAGCTCCAAGATATACAACGGCCAGTTCGAAAACCATTTAATTGAAGGCCAAGGCGTTACGGCGGCATTGCTGCAACAAAATGGCGTCAGCGTATTTAGCGAACATGGAATCAAGCGCGTTAAGACCAAAATGAGCCGCCAGCTAAGCCCACATATTCCTTAAAGATGCCATATGGTATCCAGACGCAACATATTGAAACTGATTTCCCGTCTGTTTTTATGGACCACCGCAGTTCTTGGGCTTGGCATGTCTTGGGGAACAGAATTGCTGGCCAAATTTAAAAAACGCATTCTTCCTAAAAATACAGATATTCAGGGCCTTAAAAACACCAATCCCGCCCATTTAGACACCCGCAACCTCCCGGTGATGCCATTGGAAGCCTTTGGGACCATGGGCGATAAAGAAGCACCCTTCAAACCGGAAACTTGGCGGCTGGCGGTCTCCGGGGCGGTTAAATCACCCTTTAATATTTCTTATCAAGACATTTTAGCGCTGCCATCCATTGAGCGCGAGATCCTGCTGGTGTGTCCAGGCGTTTTTGTCAACCATGGCCGCTGGAAAGGCATTTCGATACAAGCATTAATGCATATCGCCACGCCCAATAAAGATGCTTCCCAAGTGTTTTTTTACGGCCACAGCCGCTTTGAGGATCGCAAAGAATTATACACCATCGAAGAAGTTAAAAGTGATCAAGTATTTCTAGCCTATGCCGTCAACGGCAAACCTCTTCCACGCAAACACGGTTATCCCTTGCGGGTTGTCGCCGAGGGGCATTGGGGATCACACTGGTTGAAATATGTTAAAAAAATTGAATTTGCGTGATATCTACAACCAAGGAGAGGTTAATAATGCCATATGTCAATATTCGAATCACCAATGAAAAGGTTACACCGGCAAAGAAAGCCCAGCTGATCCAAGGCGTCACCACGCTGCTTAAGGATGTTTTAGATAAAAACCCGAATACTACCGTGGTAGTCATTGATGAAGTAGAGACTGATAACTGGGGCATTGGCGGAGAGACAGTGACGGAAAGAAGAAAGCGGGGAGAATAACAATATGGGTGATGCTGTTGGAATCCTCTCAATATCATCGATATTCGTAAAATAATTTGTTAGAGATTTCTGGCTGACTTTAATGGAAACTCTTTTTTTTGATATTTTCGAACGATTACCACGCCAAGGTCCCGGAGATCCAAGCAGCACTCGGCGTGCCTTCCAGGCCCTTGCTAGCTTGCCGCCGAATCCTCACATTCTGGATATCGGCTGTGGCGCGGGCTTACAAACGTTAGAACTGGCCAAACTTACCAATGGGACCATCACGGCGCTGGACAATCATCCACCGTTTCTAAACAAGCTTCTGGAGCGTGCCGTACAAGCCGGTGTGTCCGAAAGCATCACCTGCATGTGCGACGATATGCTGTCCCTTGACTTTGAAGATGAGTTGTTTGATCTGATTTGGTCTGAAGGTGCCATCTATAATATCGGGTTTGCCAAAGGATTGGCTGATTGGAAGAAATGGCTGCAGCCCGGTGGCTATCTGGCCGTCACAGAAGTGTCCTGGATTAAAGAAAATCCACCCCAAGAATTGCTGAATTTTTGGCAACGTGAATATCCGGCCATAACAGGTATTGAAACCAATTTAAAAACCATAACTTCCACCGGCTATAAACTCATCGAGCATTTCATCCTGCCGGAATATGCCTGGTGGGATCAGTTTTACAACCCTTTGGCGCAGCAGATTCAACAAGCTCGCCAAAAATATGATTTCAATGCTGAACCCAATACTGAGGCAGGTGAGCTTTTGACGAACCTTGAAATCGAAATTGATATGTATCACAAATTTTCGAACTATTATGGCTACGTGTTTTTCATTATGCAGAACACTGCCTGATGAACCCCAAAAAACACATTATCGACGCAAAGAAAAACCTGGAAAATCGTGAATCTGGCTTAATAACGCGTGTTTGTATTAATGAGCCATCTTTGCCATATTCTTCTGGATGACATTTTAATCTATTTCCAATCCCATACAGACATTATCGTAAAATTGTCCGGCAAGGCAATATTCGCGGCAAATGCAGCCTTCACGGATAAATCCCAATGTTTCATACAACCGCAGAGCGCGATGATTATCCGATCGTACTTTTAAATTGATTTTGCGAATGACCCCACTGCGCTGGGCCCATTTAATCAGGGCTTCGATCAGTTTATGGCCAATGCCCAATCCCCAGTAATCTTTAAGCACGGTAATTCCAAATGTGCCGCTGTGCCGGGTTCTTGGTCGATCTTGTCCTCGGAAATGCAATCCGCCAACCAATTGATGGTTAATTTCAGCCACAATATATAGATGATTGTCGGCGGCTTGACTCTCGGTAATCAATTTGGCTTGGCTTTCCAAAGAGCGTTTAATATCTTTGGGCGCAAATGAAAGAAAATCGGTTTCAGCGCCAACCGTTTTTAAATGCAACAATACATCAGCGGCATCGCTGGCAACGGCCTCACGGATAATCAGACGTTGGTCGGTGGGAATGGTAGCAACCAAAGGAAACATAAAGGGATCCTCGAAAATAAATAAAGGTGACAGGCAATAGGGCCTAATTCTGGTGCGAGCGCACACGCGCGCACCCCATTAATCCAACGATAGACGCGGTTATATTAAAACCCAACGATAATTGTCAGTACGCTTATTTGAGTTTAATTCTTTGTCCGGGGTATATAGCGGAGCTGGGACTTAGCTCATTTAGACGCAGCAATTCATTTATCGGAACACCATAACGCCGACCGATACTGTATAACGTTTCACCAGGACGGACCTGGTGATGACTCGGCAAAGTCTGCTTTTTAGAGGCTTGCGATGCTTTGGTGGTAGCTCTGGCCTGAGATGGACTCTGTTTTCTGGTCGAAGCTTTTTGGGGCGCCGAAGATTTCTTTTCCAGCGCCGTTAATGATTTTTGGAATTTATCCAGTTCCCGGGCAAAGAAATCCATACGGCGGGTAACCGATGTTTCCAGTTGGTCAAACTTGTCCAGTGACAGACCAAACGCCTGATTTCTTTTTGAAATGCGATCTACCCGACCATTTAAATCTTCAATTGACGCCAAGCGCTTTTCAAGCGCCGCAAGTTTGGATTCCAGCATCTCAAATTGCTTGGCTGAATCCGTTTCACCGGAACCCGAGAAAAACAGGGCTAGACCAACAATACTGACAAACAGCGCCGCACCCAACAAAATATATGGCATTTCGGCCCGTTTAAACAATGAGCGCTTGGCATTTTTGCCACGGGATGAAAGATCGACACGAAGATCAGGGTCATTCAAATTATTTTCTTCTTGGACTTCCATGACCTTGCTGGATTCATATGCATCTTTCCATTCCATTTTGGTAGCCTCTCAATTTGATCGAATCGTTAATGTTTGCGTTTGATAAGAAGTATTTTTTAAAATTAAGAATTTTCATTTTGCGGTTTAAATGCGTGCCAACAATTAGGTCTTAATCATATTTGAATTTCAATTCAAGCATTTTCAAAGACATCTATTTTAAAATGCAGTTTTGCTTTGTTCGCCTGATAATCTTCAAGCATATTTAATAAAATCAAAAAAAGTACCTTGCTTAGTTCTCGACCGCTGTTGGTTGGGCGGCGGTTAATACACTGTTTACAAATCCATCAAAAAGGTGCCAAACCTTTTGTCGGATGGCATCTGCCTCCATAAATACTTCATGACGGGCGTTGGGGATCTTCTTACAGCGGCATGCCGGTAAACGCTGACATAGCCGCAGCATGGCCGTGTTGGAAACGACCCGATCGTCACCGGCTTGAATCATCAATATAGGTGTAGGAATAGCCTCCGCATAACCGAGTTGCGCCAATCGATCAATGGATCGGAAGGACGCCGCCAACCAGCCGAAGGTCACCCCACCCAATGCCAATTCACGATTAGACCGTATGGCGATGCTATCAATCTGAAAACGCACAGGATCAGACGTATATTTGTTTTTGGCAAATACGCGTCGATCGGACCGGTAGTCACGGGACAAAGTAGCATAACTACTAACAAAGCCGAATTTTGCGGCCAGACGTGACAGGCGGCGTGCAAACCACTCCATCAGTGGCGTCAACCGAATATTCACCATCGGTGTGGTCAGAATGGCGGCATGAAACATGTCTGGATGGCGATGCAAATATCGCAGTGCAATGTGTCCGCCCATGGAATGACCGATGATTAATGTCGGTAGCACATCTCGTGGCATCACAACTTTTTGGACAAATTGATGCAAATCGTTGAGATAACTGGCGTAATCATCGACGAAGCCTTTGTGGCGATTGCGCAGCATTCGCCCGGAGAGGCCCTGGCCGCGCCAATCCATGCTGACGACATCAAAGCCCCGGGTATTCAAATCATTAATGGTTTCAAAGTATTTTTCTAAAAATTCCTTGCGGCCACCCAGCAGAACAACCATGGCTCTGGCAGAGGCCTTGCGGGTTGGCCAGATGCCGTAACGAATTGAAAGCCCATCATGGGCCGCAAAGTAACTAATTTTTGTAGCTGTCATGGCAGTATAATGCTCGATCGCAGGTGAGACCGCAGCGCAATTAGATTATGTTCGTGCAGCCGTTTTCGTCTTTAAGCTGGGACCGATTGACGGTTATGTTGATGCCATTCATCCACATATTTTTTTACGGTTCGTCGATCCAAACGCAATCGTCGGGCAACGGCTTCGTAGGTGCGATACTTGGCATAGAGGGACGCGCAATAGCCTGTAATGAGCTGCTGGGCATCGATGCTGCCGTTTCGCAATCCATCTGCCAAGTGTTCGACCAAATCTGTTGCAGATTCAGCGACATCGCCGCTGTAGTGCTGATTCAGCAATATGCGCCGGACGCACTGTTCCAACTCACGCACATTGCCCGGCCACGGATAGTCGATGCCCAGTTCTTTATAAATAACAGCTTTGATCTTCAGAACCATCTTCGGCACAGCTTTGCCAAGCATTCGCGTAATGAATAAGTCCAATAAATCTTCTAATTCGCGTGGATCCTCCGCAATACGCTGCCGCAATGGTGGCACCGTAATCATATCCGAACAAAGTCGGTAGTAAAAATCGTCGCGCATTTGCCCGCTACGGCGCAAATCTTCAATGGAACGATTGGTAGCCGCAATGACGCGACCGTTAAAGCGATGTTTGGCGTGACTGCCAACCGGGCTGAATATCCGGTCTTGTAAGACTTGTAATAATTTGATTTGGACCGGTAATGCGACTTCTCCAATTTCATCCAGAAAAATGGCGCCATTGGGATGACAGCGGTCAAAAACACCCTCATAATCATCAATCGCCCCGGTAAACGCCCCTTTCGTGTGGCCGAATAATTCCGATTCAATCAAATTCTCAGAAAACTGGGATAGATTGAGCGACACAAACGCGCGGGTAAAACTTTCTTCAAAGCATCCCTGCTTGGCATTATAGGGGATAAATCCGGATCGACCGATGGCCATGGCAGCGGTGCCTTTACCGGTGCCGGTCTCACCGAGCAACAGTGTCGAAAAATCTTCCAAGCGGTTCCACAGAAAACGGTTATACAAGTCGATATCATGGGTAAACACATTGTTCCACAGTTGGCGGCGCAACTCGCGCATGCAGGGACTGCACCCAATCAGGCTGCGATCAATAAAAAAATAGGCCCGCCGCATCTGAAACACAATCTCAAAATACCGGTGAATTTTGGCAGGTGTAAATCCCCTGCGGCTCAAGAAAGCAAACGCATCTTTAGCAAATGGGACGGGCAGTGACGTATCACCCTTTTCGATTTGTTGCTGAATAAACCGATCAAATCGATCTAAAAATTGGTGGAAAAAATCGAATAAAAAAGCGGTTTCAAGAATGGTTTGATCTGGGTTGTTGTAAAGCGTGATGTCGGCCCGCCCTTGGTCTTCAAATTGGGCGATACGGCGGGAAACCTCCGTAATCGCGGCCTGGATGCGTTGGGAGGTCGGCACGCCTGCATATTCACCGCCGATTTTCAAATCAAGCGCCGCCCGCGTATTACTGAATGGATTGGCAAAAACGGCCTGGTTTACCATCGCAAAGAAATTCCGTTCAGCGCGACTCAAACGACTTTTTTTAGCAGCCAATGATCTCTCCAATTTAAATATTGGCGTTGTGCAAACTATACTGAATCAATCCAATGATAATTCAATCGCTATCTATTGTGCATATAATGTACAGTTAATATACATTTTTTGTATATACATCTATATAGATTATTGTCAAGACCAATCCTTGAAAATCATTTTTTACATATAATTCAGTATATTATAAATAATAAAAACTTATTGGCATGTTTATTGGTTTATTCATGACCGAATCCCTTGGATTCGATTCGATCTAAGCATCAAAATGGTTTTTGATCAAATCTACCGTAAAACGAAAGGAGTCGATCATGAAACGGAAACGCAAATCTGTGAGATTCATTCAAAACCCATTACAAGCCATTGCTATTGCAGCGCTGCTTCTGGGGTTGGCCCTACTTTCCGGCACGGCTCAAGCCGCCGGTCTGTTGATTGCCGATGGTGGATTCGGTGGTGTTCTCGAAATTAAAGAGCATGCTGTACACGTCACGATCAATAACGGTATCGCTGTGACGCGCATTACACAGATTTTTAAGAATACCGAAAATCGGCAGGTTGAGGCGCTCTACACCTTTCCGGTTCCCAAGGGGGCATCCGTATCCAATTTCAGCATGTGGATTAACGGCAAGGAAATGATCGGTGAAGTTCTTGAAAAAAAACGGGCGCGGGAAATCTACAATAGCTATAAGCGTACCCGCCGAGACCCCGGTTTGTTAGAACAAGTGGATTACAAACGGTTTGAGATGCGTATTTTTCCCATTAACGCGGATGCCGAACAAAAGGTTCAGCTGGTTTACTATCAGGAACTGGATATCGATCATGATCGGGCTACGTATGTGTACCCCTTGGCCACCGTAACGCGTCAGGATGTCGACACGCGGGCCACCGGCAAATTCGCCATCAACATGGATATTAGGTCAGCGGTACCGATCACAGAAATGGAAAGTCCCAGCCATCCGGATGGTTTTGTCATCGCCGATCACTCCAATAATTATAAACAAGCCAGCCTGGAGAATGCGGGTGGCAGCCTGGCAGACGATGTAGTGGTCACCTATGGCCTGTCGCGACCACAAACCGGCATTGACCTGATTACTACCCGTGAGCCGGGCGAAGATGGCTATTTTTATTTAACGCTGACCGCCGGTAAGGAACTGGCTACTTTAGAAAACGGCATGGATTATGTGTTTGTGTTGGATATTTCCGGCAGCATGGCTCACGACGGCAAACTGGCTCTGTCACGTAACTCCGTGGAAGCTTTTGTGGATGCCTTGGGTCCTGAAGACCGTTTTGAGATCATGACCTTTAATGTAAACCCCAATCCACTTTTCGGAGCGCTGCGGCCGGCAAATTCCGCAATTAAAACCCAAGCCCAATCCTTCATGCAGAGTCAACGAGCACGCGGCGGTACGGTATTAGCGCCGGCAATGCAAACCGCTTACAAATATGGCGAAACCGACCGTACCCTGAATGTTGTCATTTTAAGCGACGGTATGACCGAGCAAAAGGAACGACAAACCTTGATGGAACTCATTCAGTCGCGACCGCGCTTTGCCCGCGTATTTTGTATCGGTATTGGCAATGAGGTGAATCGACCCCTGCTCGAGCAGATGGCTACGGATTCCGGCGGTCTGGCAGCTTTCATTTCCCATGGTGACAACTTTAAGCGGCAGGCCCAGGCGTTTCGGCGCAAATTAACACGTCCGGTGGCAACCAATCTCAAAATTGATATCGACGGTGTCCGCGTATTTGATGTGGAACCGGCGGTGCTTCCCAACCTTTATCACGGATCACCGGTTCGCGTGTATGGACGTTATTCCGGCAGCGGTGACGCCAAGTTAACCTTAAACGCTGATATCCAGGGGCAAGCGTACCAACAATCAGCCGCCCTGCGGTTTCCACGCAAAGATCCTGGTAATCCCGAAATAGAACGCATGTGGGCTTGGAAACGAGTGGATCGGCTGCTCAAACAGGCCGATCGCAGTGGGGACCGCACACAGGTTTTGGATCGGGTTATTGCTCTGGGTGAAAAATATTCCATCGTAACGGAATATACGTCATTTCTGGTGTTAGAAAACGACGCCGAATACCAGCGATGGAAAATTGAACGGCGCAATGCCCAACGGATAGACCGTGATCGTCAGGCCCAGGCCGATCGCCAGCGTCAATTGGACATCATTCGAAACAAAGCTGTGTCCGATTTAGGCCCACAGGCTGCGGTGCCACTGCCATCGCGACGAGCGGTTAACAAACCCCCGACCATTAATAAGGTACCGGCCACGCAAACCTCACAACCCACCGTCCGTACCCATCCTCAGAGCCGGCCGCAGAGCTCGGATTTTAATCTGGGAAGTGGACCCGTGGGACCTCTTTTTGTCGGGTGGGCTTATTGGCTAGCACGGCGTAAAAAGAACCGGCAGAATAACCCAAAAACCAATTAGACTATACTGCAACATTGGTGTGCCGATGCGAATGTTGCTTCGGCACACCAATTTACCCATAGAATTGATGAAAGGCCTATGCCCATGGCTGACGAGACAATATCCAATCAGACCATTAATTTGCCAAGGATATATTTAAACTTGAAAAGCAGGTTGAAACATATTTTTCCGTATCGAGAGACATGGGTGCTTTTAGCCTTGGTGGTGGTGTTAAACCTACACCTAGCAAATTTGAATGTTTTTAATCTTCCGATATTGCTCCCGGAAGCTGTTCGGTCTGGTCAATGGTGGCGCTTGGCCACCTACCCTTTTGTTCATTTGTCATGGTACCATTTATTACTGGATGCCGGTGCTTTCTTTTTGCTGTATGCGAACCTGGAAGAGAGACGACTGGGTCGCAGGGTTAGCTACCTGGTTATTTGCAACTTGACCAGTTTGACCTCCGCCTGGATGCTGGCACCAATGATTGCCAGCAGCGGTCTTTGTGGATTGTCCGGAATTGCCCACGGCCTGATGGCCATATCCGGGTTGGAAATGATGTGTTCCCGCCAAATGAAATGGTTCGGTGGTATCTCTTTTGTAGTGATTCTACTAAAAGCTATTTATGAAGCGTTTTCCGGCAAGGTTATGTTTGCATTTATGCACATGGGACTGTGTGGTGAACCGATAGCTGTTTGTCATATGGGGGGTGTCTTGGGCGGGGTGATTGGGTTTGTGATGTTTAATATGGTCGATTGCCGAATTCACATAATGAGAGCAATTAAACGTAAGATTGATACCGCCTAATAAAAGCCGCCGGTTAGATTACTATAGGTAACATTTAGATCATAATCATTAGCATCCACGCAGGTAAATGAAAAATTGGAACTTTTATGATGCCAACTGTTAATCAGTGTGCCGTGTGAAATCCTTCTGAAGGATGGTAGCTATGTCAACTGGTCTTCACCCAGCCATCGCAGATTGGTTTTGATGAGATCGGGAATCTCCAGTTCATAAGGACAACGCGCCATGCACTCCCGGCACCCGCTGCAATTTTGAGCCTTGGTAACGGCTTCTTTAACCCATTCGCGTTTCAAAAAAGATGGTCCAAATCGCTTGGCCATATAGCGGAGGCCTAAAATGGTTTGAATCGGAATGTCTTCGCTGCATGGTTGACAGTAATCGCAACGCCGACAAAACAGTTTATCATACTGTCGGCAAATCGCCTTGATTTTCCGTTGCTCGGCGGAACTAAGATCATAACAACCTTGATAGACAGTCCAGTTGGCATCAAACAGATCGATGCTTTCAATTCCGGGAATCGTAACGACTCCGGTTTGAGCCAGCACAAATTTCAGCGCCAACTCAGGATTGTCCAACACACCACCGGAAAACGGTTTCATGCCAATAATACCGACGTTGTTTGCCAACGCTTTGGGGATAACTTTTTCACGTGCCGCCGGTTCCAAAAAACTAAAGCACAACATAATGGTTTCAAATAAATCATCATCTAAAACCTTCAAAAGTAAATCCAAGCTGTGACTGCTGAGGCCGATATGCTGGATAAGGCCCTCTTCCCTGGCCTGGATTAGTCCCTTTAGAGCACCATTTGGGCCGACGATCTGTTGATAATCATTTTCATCTTTAACAAAATGACATTGATAAAGCTCGATTTTTTCGCGTTGCAGGTTATCTAAACTGATTTCAATATCTTTGCGAATTCCATCGGCGGTTCGGTTGTGAGATTTGGAGGCAATGGCAACCTTTGCCCCACTTGCCTGTAATGCCTTGCCGATCCGTTCCTCACTGGTGGTATATCCCCGAGCGGTATCGATAAAATCGACACCTTGTTCAATGGCATGTCTAACGGTGGCAATCGCCTCTTTTTCACCAACCCGCTGAATGGGTATACCGCCAAAGCCCATCCGGTGAATCTTTATGGAAGTTTTACCTAAAAATATTCTTGGCATGACATTCATATTCACAGTCGGCCTCCCGATGTTGTTGCGATTCAAACAAATAAATTTATTTCTCTTAACCAAGCCCGCGGTTTGCCCGACAATTGGTCGAGGCAGATATCATAAAAAGGCGCTAAGGTTCTGTCAATTTGATATCGGACGCATCAACGGGTTGCGAGGCCCGAGGGTATCTATTAATTTTTGTGGGAGAATTAAATTGCAAAATCCAGAAGAATAGGTTAGCCCATATGCGCCTATCCATTGGTTTTAAAAGAAAAGGAAATAGACCGATGACCAAACATTCACACGAATTTGTTGAAACCTATGACGGTTTCGTGGGATTTGGCTTCGACCGCGAAACGAACGAAAAAACCCTCATTTATTATCTTCAAAAATTCTCGGATGATACTCTTTTAGAAACCATAACTGCGCGGATGTCCGATGACGATTTAAGCGCGGCCTTTGGCCTCATTAACCGGCTCATGAAGGCCTATCTTTCTGATACCGAATACCATGCACTTTTTTTAAAAGACGATCATCCACATTAGCTGTGCCAGCATAAAGGGGACAAAATGTTAACACCGGTTCAATTAAAACGCTACGCCCAAGTTCTATGGTGGGGGCTTCAAACTGCCCGCAAGCAAAAATTCAAATCCGGCGATGTTGTGGCCATTCGATTTCATCTACCGGCGCTACCCCTGGCGGAAGAACTTCACAAATTTTTACTGGAAAAGCGATTGCAACCGGTTTTACGCCTACTACCCACCGCCATAATGGAGAAACAGTTTTACGATATCGCCAATCACAAGCAGTTGATCTTTACAGCTCCCGGCGAACCCGAACTCGCGCACAATTTAAACGGCAGCATTTTTCTATATGCGCCTGAATCCCTAACCCATTTAAGCGATATCGCTCCCGGAAAAATTGGTAAATCCACTGCCGCTCAAAAATTTCTACGTGACATATTAAACGCACGGGAAGAAACGGGCGATTTTGGCTGGACACTGTGCATGTTTCCAACCCCGGAATTAGCCCGGCAGGCCCAGGCCTCGCTTACTGCCTATGCCCGCCAGGTCGTCAATGCCTGTTTTTTAAATCGGCGGGAGCCGGTAAAGCAATGGCAACAGGTTTTTGCCCGGGCGCGCAGCCTCAAAAAGTGGCTAAACGCCATGAAGGTAAAATACTATCATATCGAGTCCGCCAACATTGATCTGGAAATCACCCCTGGTGCTCAGCGCCAATGGATCGGAATTTCCGGACGCAATATACCAAGTTTTGAGCTGTTTTTTTCACCGGATTGGCGCGGAACCAATGGCAGGTATTATGCCGATCAACCCTCCTTCCGCAACGGCAATTATGTCAGAGGGCTTCACCTGGAATTTAAACGCGGCAAGGTGGTACATTTAAACGCCAAGCAGGGCCAAGCATTTGTACAGAGTCAAATCAAACTGGACAAGGGTGCCGATAAGGTAGGCGAATTCTCTTTGACCGACAAGCGCTTTTCCCGAATTAATATGTTTATGGCCAATACCCTGTATGATGAAAATTATGGCGGCCGATGGGGAAACTGCCATCTGGCGCTGGGCTCATCCTATTCCAATTCTTATCGAGGCAACCCTGCCGATCTAACCAAAGAGCAGAAGCAAAAGCTCGGTTTCAACGACTCGGCATTGCATTGGGACCTGGTTAATACCGAGAAAAAACGAGTTTCGGCGCAGCTTATCTCCGGCAAGCGCATTACGATCTATGAGAACGGAAAATTCAGCATTTAATGACAGCGGAACCGGTGGGCGCACATGCATGCGGACGACAGCTGTTTAACCACATCGGCCAGCGCTTTAATGGCAAACGGTTGGGGAGGCAGCGTATCAACATCACTTTTTGTTGATAACCAGCGTGACGCCGTGATTCCGATGACGGGGGTGTGTTTAATAGTGAAAGGTCTCATCTAATCAACAACCTCATTGCCGCCCAGACCCGGCATGCAAATGGGTGTTAGGATTTACCGAACTCGTCGGGATCCAATTTCTCCAAATATTCGGCCCATTTTTGACCTTCTTCACTTTGGTCCACCGCTTCAGCTTTACTGTCACTCAATTTGGATTTTTCGATAACTTTGTCATCCACGTAAATGGGCGCTTTAAACCTCAGTGCGATGGCAATGGCATCACTGGGCCTGGAATCCATATGAAATTGCTGTTCGCCGGAAAGAAAATGGATCCGTGCAAAAAACGTATTGTTCTTTAAATCACATACTTCAATTTTGGTTACTTCCACATTAACGAGTTCCATAAAATTCTTGATAAGATCATGGGTCATGGGGCGCTCAAAGGTTACATTTTGAAGCGCCGATGCAATCGAGGTCGCCTCTAGCAGACCGATCCATATGGGTATCGCCTGATCATTTTCTTCAGATTTTAAGATGATAATCGGAGTATTGGACGCTGGATCCATGGTCATACCCGCGATGTTCACTTTATGCAGCATAGCTTTGTTCTCCTTTCAACTCAGTCGGTGCCGATTCAGGTAAAACCATTTGTCCCCATAATGAATGGGCGAGCGCGTTCTCAATTTTTACCGGCAAAATAGTGCCGGGGTGAATACGGTTCTGAATTTGTTTTTCTGAAGGGCTAATAAAATTGACGATTTTATTTGTCGAGATTCTACCCGTCCATTGGCTTATATTGTCACCAGGTCGCTTACTATATCCTTCCACCAACACTTCCTGAACAGAATCTAATAAGGCTTCATTCTTTTTCAGTGTATACTGATTTTGAATTTCCAGCAAGATTTGCAATCGCTCTTTTTTAACATCTTCTGAAACTTTTTTATCAAAACGGCTGGCCGGTGCAACGGATCGATCCGAATACATGAATGCGAATGCCCCGTCATACTCAACGGCCTTGATTAACGCTAAGGTTTGTTTGAAATCATCGGTTGTTTCTCCCGGAAAACCAACGATGAAATCAGAGGTGACCGCTATGTCTGGGCAGGCCCTGCGCAATCGTTCGATTTTCCTTAGGTAATCTTTGCAGGTATAGCCGCGATTCATCCGTTTCAGTATGTGATCAGATCCTGATTGGACTGGCAAATGAATATGATGGCATAGCTTTTTAAGCTGCTTAAAGGCTTCGATCAGTTCTGTTGACAAATCTTTAGGATGACTGGTTGTAAAGCGGATTCTCCAGATCCCTTCAATATCATTAACATAAGACAATAGTTGCGGAAAGGAACAAAGACCCTCTTTTTTGCCGTAACTGTTAACATTTTGGCCCAGCAGCGTAACTTCGCGCACACCGGATCGAACCAATTGTTTAATTTCACTTAAAATTTTTTCCGGTTTACGACTCGTTTCACGGCCACGAACGTATGGCACCACACAGTAGGCACAATAATTGTCACAACCGCGCATGATGGTAACAAACTTACTGATATCGCCGGTGGTGCCCGCTTCCGCCATTTGATCGACTTCATCTATTTCTTGCGACATTTCGATGTCGACAATACGGCACTTACGCTTGGCAATCGAATTGATGTGGGTCGGCAGGCGGGCAATGGCATGCGTACCGAACACGAGATCAACATAAGGGGCACGTTTCAGTACTTGTTGCCCCTGTTGCTGGGCCACGCAGCCACCAGCGCCAATGATCAAATTTGGATTTTGGCGTTTGAGTTCAGCCAATCGCCCGATAAAGCTGAAGGCCTTCTGCTCCGCCTTGGCGCGAATGGCACAGGTATTAACGATTACTAAATCGGCTGCCGGCAAAGAATCCACAGTCTGATAGCCTTCGGTTTGCAACATTGATTCAATCTTGGCGGAATCATATACATTCATCTGGCATCCGATGGTATGAATAAATAGCCCTTTGGCTTGCATTGTAATTGACACTCGTTCAATAATGTAACGCCTTGCACAGTTTGAGAGCTTCCGCTCTTTAAGGAAGCTTTTACGGCCTGCGCAAGGCTTACAATTTTAGAGAGTTTGACCAGCGTTTTCCGGTTTGTTTACAGAATACGGTTCAATTAAAATATCGCGTTTAAAATCATTTAAAATCATTTCGACATAAGGTTCGCATCCTGGCGCAATGGCTAGTTCAATGAGTCCCAGTTTGGGGTCCAGAGTGTGAAGCGTAGCGATGCCGTCATAGGCCTCTATAATATTTTTGATATAGACGATTTCCTGCCGTTCTACCCGCCAGCATTGTCTTGAGCAATTCAATTATCCCCTCTTGCACTCCTCGATTTCCCAGCGACACCTTAATCTGTCAATGATTCTTTAAGTGTGCAGATCCAAGCAAGGTCAGCTGGCACCCAGCTTTTTAACAGACTAAGTATAAACATATCCAATACTATTTCAATAAAAATATGGTCAGCAGCGCTTCGGTGTTGTCCTGTATCTGATAATAGGATATAGCCCGGAAGATGCAAAAACAGTGGCACATACGCCAACCATCCCCACAGGCCGTCCGTAGTCTGCAAGAATACCTTAAGTGCAGCCAGACGCTGGCCACGCTCTTGGTCAACCGCAAAATTAAAACGCCCGCTGAGGCCACTGAGTTTCTGAATCCAGGTTTGGCAAACCTGCACAATCCCTTGACGCTGTCAGGAATTAATTCCGCTTCAAACCGAATTTATGAGGCCCTGCGACACCAACAAAAAATTTTAATATTTGGGGACTATGATACGGATGGTATCACCGCGACAGCTTTGCTGCTGATGTTTTTAATGTCCCTTGACGCCAATGTTTCCTATTATATCCCCGATCGCATAAAGGAAGGTTATGGGCTGCATACCGACCACATTAAAAATATGGCCCGGCCTCAAAATATTGATTTAATCATTACCGTCGATTGTGGCTCCTGGAGCCACGATGCTATTCAGATGGCCCAAAAGCTGGGCATCGATGTGATCGTCACTGATCATCATGAGGTGCCCGCAACCCCGCCGCCGGCGGTGGCTTTCATAAATCCCAAGCGTTCCGGGCAGTCTGCCGATTTTTTCAACATCGCCGGTGTTGGGGTTGCCTTTAATCTCATTATCGGTCTTCGCAAATATTTACGGGATAAACGGTTTTGGCAAAAACGCCCCCAACCGAATCTCAAACAATTTTGTGATATCGTTGCGCTGGGGACCGTGGCGGATGCTGTTCCGTTAAAATCTGACAACCGTGTTCTAACCCGCACGGGTATTGAGTTGATGCAAACCACCCCTCTGCGTCCCGGCTTAAACGCCCTTTTTGAGCTAAGCCGCACCGATCCGCGCTTTATTAATTCAGATGATATTGCCTATCGGTTGGCCCCCAGACTAAATGCTGCCGGTCGTATGGACCACGCTCGAATTGCCGTCGAGCTGCTGCTTGCTGAAAACAGCGCGGATGCCCAGAAATTAGCCCACCATATTGACGCCCTTAATTCCCAACGGCGGGATCTCGAAAAGCAAATTTTAACTGATATCCAGGAACATTTTACCTTGGATACTGAAAACCGATCGATTGTTCTGGCACATGAGGCCTGGCATTTAGGCGTATTGGGAATTATAGCGGCTAGATTAGTGGAAATGTATCATCGACCCGTCATATTAATGGCCGTAAAAGATGGTATCGGGCGGGGTTCGGCCCGCAGTATACCGCCGTTTAATATGTTTGAAGGGCTTTCGCAATGCGCTAATTACTTAGAAGGCTACGGCGGGCACGCTGCCGCCGCCGGTCTGACGATTCGATCAGACAACATCGCCAGTTTCATCCAGGCCTTTGAAGAAACGGCCAGGCAACACATACCATCACGCGACTGGGAGCCTGTTTTGACAAATGATATGAAATTGGATCTAAACGACGTTTCCGAAACGCTCCTGGACGACATCCAAAGACTGCAACCCTTTGGTCAGCACAATCCGGAACCTCAGTTCCAGACCCACGCTATTCGCGTTGTGGATTCAAGGCCCGTGGGATCCCATCATCGCCGTATGACGGTTTGCCAGGATGCTAATCCACGCCAACGCATGCCGGCAATTTATTTTAACGCTAACTCTGATGCCATGACGGCTAATTACTTTAAACGGATGGCTTATCGGTTGCAGTGGAACCATTGGAATGGGCGTCGCCAAATGCAGTTGAGAGTCATTGAAACGTAATTTTATTCTTGCATTCACCCAGGGTTGGCATTATTATCCGTCTAACAAAATTTAATGCTATTCCGGAATGTTAAACCAGACCCGAAAGGTGAGGTCGCGTATGGGAAAAGTATTTCGACCAAGTTCCAGAGAGTCGACGATTCTGTCAAAAATAGAATCTTCCAAAGAATATGAACGCCGCAAGTCAATCAGCCACGCACGCGAGCTTGTAGATCAATTATCAAATGCCATTGCGACGAAATTAGTAGAAAATGAACTCGTCGAAACCACAAACAAAAATTCGTTGGAGGATCAAATCGGCTTTTGTATCGATAAGTTAAGCCGATCCGATGACTTTGACGTGGATTTCCAAATGGCACCCTACCGCACGCTGGTTCCCAATCCCAATGTGGTTACATTATACATCACCGCTTTTATCATTGAAACCCTGATCAATCACAAAGATGTCGTCGATATTTTCGGCTCTGATGAAGATATCTATTTCTGTATTAACAAGGAAGTAAAGCGAATCTTACCAACCTAATGCGCCCATCCTTTAGTCCCCGGTTGGTCAACGGTCCGTTTGGAGACCCGGGGCTTTTTATCCCACTGCTTTTCGAAAACCGTGCCATCCAATTTGACTTGGGCGATATCAGCGCACTCGTCCCTCGCGATATCCTTAAAATCAGCCACGTCTTCGTTACTCACACCCACATGGATCATTTTGTGGGTTTCGATCGATTACTGCGAGTGTGCCTGGGGCGTGATAAAATCATGCATCTTTATGGACCCGAAGGCTTTTTAGAAAACGTTAAGGGAAAATTGCGCGGCTATTCTTGGAACCTGGTTGGCAACTATCCAAACCGCTTTGCGTTAAAGGTGACCGAAATTGGTCGCACAGGTTTAAAAACTCAAAACTTTGATTGTCAAAAAGAATTTAAACCTGGCAAGCTTATTCATCAACAGGGATCTGCCGATGGGATTTATCGCGAAGACCGGTTTGCCATCAGGGCAGTGCTGCTGGACCATCGTATCCCCTGCATCGGCTATGCAATGAAGGAACGATTCCATATCAATATCATAAGCGAAGCCCTCATTGAATTGGGTCTGGAAGTAGGTCCGTGGTTAAATACATTCAAAAGAAGATTATACCAAAAAAAACCGCCGGATTTCCCTTTCGACATTCCTTCTGTTTCGGAAAACACCTCCGGTAAAAGCGTGCCGCTCGGATTCTTAGCCGACAGAATTGCCAAAATCACACCGGGTCATAAAATCACCTATATCGTAGATGTAACCGGCAGCAATGCTAATGTTGAAAAAATTATCGATTTTGCCAAAGATTCAGAACATCTTTTCATCGAAGCGGCTTTTGCAGACAAGGACCGTGATTTAGCCACTGCTAAAAATCACCTGACGGCGCGCCAAGCCGGACGGATTGCCGCGGCGGCCAAAGTGAAGCAGTTTAGCATCTTTCATTTTTCACCAAGATATGCGGATTGTGAAGATGTTCTCAGGCAGGAAGCCCACCAAGCCTTTTCTGAGGCACAATGCTGAAAATCGATCAAATTGTTTCCTCTTTGGGGTGAATCGGTTTGTATTTGCCTTTTTGAAGCAAATTTTCCAAGTCTTTGCGGGCATCTTCTTTGGTGTGCAGGGAAGAAGCTAAATTTTTCTTTTTGGCGGATTCAAATGTGATATCCACAGTTTCGGATTTCACAATTGGAATAATTTCGAGGTCGCCGGTGTTTTTGGTCTTCACATTGCGAATCGGTAACTTCTTCCAATAGATGGGAACGCCGCTTTTGGTGTGGCCGTTGGACTCAATTTCATCAGGCTTGAACATAGCCTTGAAATCATATTCATTTTTCCAATGGTCGGCCGGAAATATAATGGAGGCCAAATGCGGCTTTTTTATTTTTATATTAGCGCAGCGGGAAGCAATCGTGACTGGATCGCCGAAAACGGTGCAGTTATACATCAGGGGGGTACCAACATACCCGACGGTTACAATACCGCTGGCAACCCCCATGTGGGGGTGAAAACCTAAGATATCCCGTTCGGCAAACCAGCGCGCCGCCTGCAACGCCTCTAAAAAATGATCCTGCGAGCCAAACTCGTTTGAAAATACAATCATTATCTGATCACCGATATATTTATCGATAATACAAGGAATTCCCTTCAGGGCTTCGTTGGTTATCCACGTAAAAAACCGGTTTACATAAATCAATACAGCTGTGGGGGGCATCTCTTTGGTTCGCTCGGAAAAAAGCGAAATATCAGCAAACAGAATGGTCGCTTCAATCTCTCGGCCCTTGACCGGGTATTGTGCGCCCAAGCCATCATCTAACACCGCATCTACGGTTAACTCTTTGGATATTAAAAAATCTTCCAGGGATTTAAATGAAAAATTGTTGTCTGAAGCCACTTTTCATCCTCACGATTCTAAGTTAACAACATCAGGCACGGCAGCAATTTGGCTTTTTTCTTGTAAGATAAAAACGGCGCCATAGGGCGCTGTTTTTCATTTCCGATTATCGCATGCAATTGCGAATGACACCGACTCTGATACGTTCCTATTATATCCTAAATCATAAAAAATTTCCGAAAAAATAGGGCCAAATGTATTTCGGCCCCAAAAAAATGTTTAGAGCATTCGATTAACCATCCATCATTAAAATGATAACCGCTTCAAAAAAAAATCTCACCTGTCAAGCTGATCCAGCAGGTGATCGTCAGCATTAAAAGCTTGGAAGATTTTATATCAATTATGCAGGATTCGATCTAACCGTTCAAGATCATTAATGACTTTCCAGGAACCGCCACCATTTTCAACTCTTTTACGCCAGTTTTCCACGCGCTCATAATATTTGCGCGGATCAATGTTGTCGGAACGCAGCTTGGTAACGTTCAGGGCCAGCACTTTGCAATTGGACATTTTCAGTGGAAAATCGCGAATCTGCTCTTTGGCGAGCTCTTCTTTCAGGTCCGAAAAAACCAGAATGTTTTTGCGACCGGCGCCAGTCTCATTCAGGTATTCGACCGCCTGTAAAATACCGCCAGTGATATCGGTATAATCACTGCTTTTGGCGCTGTTGATAAAATCGTCCACCTTTTTGCGGAAAATGTATTTTTGACGCGTGGCGACAGATGGGCGTTGGTCAAACGTCATTTGGGCAATGATATCTTTTTCACTGAAACTGGCGCTATCAATGCGGGCAACCGCTAAAGAATCACCGGATTGCAAGGTGCCCAGCAGATAATAGATAATTTTTTGGGCACGCGATATTTCATCTTTGTAGGTGCCGGAGGTATCCAGTAACATGAACACTCCGCGGGCATGGCTGGTCGTATCGGGACAGCCATACGCTAGCAATAAGAACAAAAGCAGTAGCAGACCGGCTGTTTGGCGTATCACATTTCCTCCTTAGCCGCAGTCAATTCCGGGGTCAATTTCATGGTAGCGTCATGATCGGATGCGCTGGACTTGGGGGGTGTTTTGCGACGGAACCAGCGGTTGGTTCTCTGCTTTTTAACATCCTTTGGGTGTCTGTTTGAATTATCATCAGATGTCGTTTTGCCGAAACGAATCATATTTTCAATCCACAAGGGCGGAAATATGAGCAGGTCATAAAGATTGACCAATAATTCACCCAAGTATTGCGCAATATTACCCAATTGGCGCAAAACATACGCTATAAAGCGTAAAAACGCTGCTATCAAAACGCCAAAAACCGTTCGGGAAGATTGTATAAACGACTCTAACGGAATGGCAACAAACGCCAAAGCAAAAGGCAGTATAAAACCCATAACCATTTGCCCGACCATTGGAATCCAGCTCATGGGCGATGCGACGACCTCGGCATCTGCCATTGCCTGTCGCAGGGCTTGAAGATCGGCAGCGATTTGGTCCCGCATCAGCGCCAATGAAGATTCGATCAAAGCCAAAACAAAAAGGATCGCAAAGGTAATCCAAATCATGCGAATGCGCATCTTGTCATCCATTTGACCGATGATTGGAAAAAGGCGGGTGATGCGCAATGACTCCATTAGATAGAGCCCCATGGCGATTTCAACCAAAATAATCACCAATGCTGCGACATTGGACGTTTTAAAATTACCAATATAGCTACCGCCACCCACCATCTCAGACATCGGCAAGGCAATCAGGTTAAAATTGATGACAGCCCCGCCAAATGCAATCACCAGAACAAAAATCGAAATAAAAAATTGGGTCATAGAGGAGGCCGCGAGTTTCCGTGCCGCCGGGTTAGTCTTAGCGCGGATCGCTTCATATTCGCTCATGCGGCTATCAATTATCCGGGCGCGTTCATGCAATCCCTTAACGGTTTTACCGACATCTTCAAGTGTTTGTTCCAGTTTGCGCCAATACGGTTGCATTTTACTCAAAATGGCATGTCTTTTCGTCGAAGCGGCGCGGTACTCGGTGACCGTTTGTTTAAACTGGCCGGCGGTGGTTTTATGAATTTCGCTTAGAATATTGTTAACAGATGCAGCGCCATCGCCAGACAGTTTAGCGACAGCTTCCACGGCATTGATCCATGTTGGTGGGGGTGGTGGCACTTCGGCACTTTGCTGGTAATCTTCTTGAATGCGCGTTACCTGCTCAGAAATGGTGTGATGCATTTTGGGAAACGCGCCTAGATCGCGTTTGATCACATCATTCACTCGATGAAATTCGCGTTCAATTGCGCGTTCGGCCGCTTCGCGACCCGCAGCTAGCAAAACCTCTTTATTGCGCTGTACAATGCGCCCTTCAACCAATAAGGTTGAGCGCGCCATCAGTCGCAAGCCGTTATGTATCACGCGACTTAGTGAATAGATTGCTCGATGGGCCGGCGTACGTGCCAAGTATAGCATCACGACTGCCAGCAAAATAAGCGTTATGCCGGAGGCCATCGGATTTCCAGGGAAAATTTGAAGAAAATTAGGTAACATACCTACCTCCTTAGCAATTCCAGCGCCTGGGGCAAAAGGACGGATATCCAGACCTTAGAAATTATAAAATAGCGCCTGGTCGGTGTCAAATTATCGCAAGTGATACTTACCAATGTTTGGTCGTTACGTTAAGAAGCTGCGGGATTGTCACAACAACTATAACCCATTATAATAAAAGCAAAATAAATGCCACCGCAGTCATAATTATCTTAGATAAACTCTCATCAAAGATAACTGCTAAAAATCTCTTTATGGCGTCTTTCTAAGGGTTTTTATCCAAATCGAAATGAAATGATGATTAGAGTACCTTGGTAAATGAACAACACCTGTACGATTTTATGGAGGGCAGCGGCTAATATTTAACAGCATGTGTATCTTTTTATATACTGAAAAATCGGCAATCAATCCGGTCAAGTGGCGATAGTTATGGGGCGTTCCGTGATGAATATGAATACCCAAGCAACAAACAAACGCCTTATTGACCCGCTAGATTCATTAAAAGCGCCGCTGCCAATGGGCGCGGTTTATGTATTCATGAGGATGGCACTAACAATCGGATTTGTATTAATACCAATGGTCTATTTCCTAAATTCGTAATACAAATGTCTGAATCTGAAAATTTGGGCGTTATATCGCCTGCTCTTAGGTCTTCACACATTTGGCTGCTTGCAATTCGAGCTTGGCCTTCTATGACCATAAAACGATCAGATGTATTCGCACTTTTTGGCAGTCGACAATCCATTTTTGATAAAACATTTATCCGGTAGGTTTGCAACGTGTCGGTATTTTCCAATTCTTTGGCACTGCCCCAAGGGGAAAATACCGTTTTATGCGCGTGATACTCGCTGCGACCCTTAGCTTTTAAGCGCGCCACTATCTTTTTAACATCGCGACTTCTTTTTAGATCAGAAACAAATACCGAATCCGGGGTTTCGATCACCACCATGTTATGAATATGGTTGGTGGCAATCAATCGATCGCGACCCATAATAAAACAATGGGTCGTATCTTCGCAGACCACGTCACCTGACAAAACATTGTTTTGATCGTCTTTGGGTAAAAAATCGTATAGCGAGTTCCATGACCCTATATCACTCCACCCAAAATCAGATGGTAGCACAACCCCACGATCTGTTTTTTCCATAATCGCATAGTCGATCGAAATATTGGCCAGTTGCGCATAACCGTTTTCGGTAACCGTTGGCTGATTTTGAAGCAGCATTTGCATCTCACGCAGAAGCTGCGGCTGATGCATCTCAAATTCTTTGATCATGATCGATGCCTTGAAAGCAAACATACCACTATTCCAGAAGTAATTACCGGCAGCCAGATACCGTTGCGCAGTTTCGAGATCCGGCTTTTCCACAAATCGCTTAATAACCAGTGCCCCGTGATCAACTGTTTGCGAACCTTCGATGTACCCGTAACCGGTTTCGGGATAATCGGGCGTGATGCCAAAAGTAACAATATATCCCTCCGATGCCAGTGCCACCGCTGATCTCAGTTTACCCTGAAAACCTTCACTATCACGAATGACGTGATCAGCTGGAAATACACAAATGATGGCATCGGTATGCTTTTTAAGAATTGACAGAAGGGCCAATAAAATTGCCGGAGCCGTATTGCGTCCGCAGGGTTCGCTAATAATGTTGCCTTCGGCACGAATACCGAGTTCATCCAGATGCTTGGCAATTTCATATAAATGCTCGGTTCCGCATACGATCCGGAAACTTTCAGCATCGAAAACCGGAATCAATCGCTTAACCGTACTCTGAATTAAAGAATCACGACCCATAAAATTGACGAGCTGTTTGGGATAGAGCTTGCGCGATACCGGCCAGAGACGGGTACCCGAACCACCAGCCAACAATACCGCATATATGTCCAGACTATCATCGGACATAGTTCTTTTTTCCTCTGCGCTGATTGTGTTTGATACCATTGGCCCGCGAAGCCTCAAACACCGTAACGCAATCGGTGGTGACAGCCTGATAACCCAACGCACGTTTCACTTCACGGTTCAGTTCGGATCCAGCGCGCAGGCGTAAAGCGTCCGGCAGAGCAATGATCGTCTCGCTTTTCTCGGGCTCATTCAAGTGAATAAAGGCTCGGCAGGAACCAGAATGTCTTTGAAGCGCATCATGCAATTTGATCAATGCCTCACGATCGGTGTGGCTGATATCTAAATTTAGATGAATATTGGCGGTCCAGGTTTCTTCCGCCCGATCCATTTTAACGATGGTCTCGGCCAACAGTTTGACAGCTTTTTCTTCCTTCTGAACGGTCGCCTGCACTATTATCGGATTGTCCTCAAAGAGGACCTCACGCACTTCGGCGTAAATTGAGCTGAATACGGTGATTTCCACCACCCCCTGCATATCCTCCAAGGTAACAAAGGCCATCTGTTCACCACGGCGTGTCATAATGGTTTTAACCGCTTTTACGGTTCCGCCAATACGAACCGCTTGCCCATCTTTCAGCTCCTTGATTGACAGGCAGTTAGAGTTAGCAAATTTCTCCAAAATATGGGCATATTGCTTCAGGGGATGGCCGGAGATGTAGAAGCCCAGCGCTTCCTTTTCATAGGATAAGCGTTGTTTTTCGCCCCATTCATCGATTTGTGGTATCAACGGACAATTAATTGCCTGTGGCGACCCGGAGGAAGCTGCAAACAATCCCATTTGGGGATCGGCTTTTTCTTTCTGAACACGTTGACCATAATCAGTGGCGTCTTCAAGGACAGCCATCATACGACTGCGATAGTCGCCTGTGGAGTCAAAAGCGCCCGCTTTGATGAGGCTTTCGATAACTCGCTTATTAACTTTTCTTAGATCGACCCGCTCGCAAAACTCAATCAACGATGTAAAGAGACCATTATCCCGCATGGCAATAATGGTTTCGATGGCGCTTTCACCGACGTTTTTAACAGCCACCAGTCCAAAACGAATTTTACCATCAGCCACCGTGAATTCGACATTGCTAGCGTTAATATCAGGCGGAAGCACTTCGATGTCATGATGACGACATTCCTCAATAAACTTCACCACCCCATCGGTCGATTGCATTTCACTGGTAAGCAGCGCCGCCAGAAACTCCACGGGGAAGTGGGTTTTTAAAAAGGCGGTCTGATAGGCAATCAGCGCGTAAGCCGCACTATGTGATTTATTAAATCCGTAGCCCCCAAATTTTTCCATGAGGTTAAAAATGGTTGCCGCTTTGTCATTGGGAATGTTGTTGGCAAGGGCCCCATCAATAAACCGGTTCCGATGCTGATCCATGATGTCTTGAATTTTCTTCCCCATGGCTTTGCGCAGATCATCGGCTTCCGCCATGGAATAATTGGCCAGATTACCGGCAATTTTCATGACCTGCTCTTGATAGACGATGACGCCGTAAGTTTCTTTAAGAATCGGTTCCAGTTCGGGCAATAGGTATTCTACTTGCTTGCGCCCGTGTTTGCGTTTAACGAAATCGTCAATCATGCCGCTTTCCATGGGGCCAGGCCGATACAGCGCCACCAATGCAATGATATCATCAAAACACTCCGGTTTCAGACGGACCAGTAAATCTTTCATTCCCGAACTTTCCAGCTGAAACACGCCGGTGGTATCGCCTGAGGCTAATAATCGATACGTATCGGCATCATCCAAGTCTAAATTGTCAATATCGGGCGGCAAATTACCTTGCTCTTTAATCAGTTCCAGTGTCTTTTGAATCACGGTTAGGTTACGCAACCCTAAAAAATCAAATTTGACGAGCCCGATTTTTTCAACACATTTCATATCGAACTGTGTGACGACTTCACCCTTTTTCCCTTTGTATAAGGGCAAATAATCCATCAGTGGCTTGTCGCCGATAACAACCCCGGCTGCATGCGTGGAGGCATGCCGCGGAAGGCCTTCCAATACACGGCAAATACTGATCAAATTGGCAACTTCCGGTTTCTGTTCGGCCAACTCAACCAATCGCGGCTCCTGTTCAAGGGCGTCATCCAAGCCGATGTTGAGCACATCGGGAACCATTTTGGCAATCGCGTCCACCTCATGCAACGGAATATCAAGGGCGCGGCCCACATCCCGAATGACGGCCCTGGTCTTTAATTTTCCAAAAGTAATAATCTGAGCGACATATTCCCCTCCGCCATAACGTTCCGCCACATATTTGAATACTTCTTCACGCCCATTAATGCAGAAATCCACATCGATATCCGGCATGCTTTTGCGGGCAGGATTTAAAAACCGTTCAAAAATTAAACCATGCTCAATCGGATCCAAGTTGGTGATGCCAAGCGCGTAGGCCACCAAGCTGCCGGCTGCCGATCCCCTTCCGGGCCCGACGGGGATATTGTTTTGTTTGGCATACCGGATAAAATCAGCAACAATTAAAAAATAGCCGGGAAACCCCATATCCTTAATAAGCGAAACTTCATAATCAAGCCTCTGACGGTAACGTTCTTCGTCCAGCGCCGGATTTTTGTTTTTGATTTGTTCAAGCACCCGGCCAAAGCCATCGCGGACTTGGGTCTCAAATAAAGCTGCTTCAGACTGATCCGATGCGTTTTCAAAGGTGGGGAAATGGTACGTATTAAAATCAAAATCAATATGACACCGCGCGGCAATCGCCGCAGTGTTTTCGATGGCGCCTGGGTAGTGACTAAAAGCGGCTTGCATTTCGCTTTTGGATTTAAAGTAGAGTTGGTCCGTGCGAAACTTAAACCGCTCCGAATCATGAACGGTTTTGCCGGTTTGCACGCACAATAGAACATCATGGGCTTTGATATCGTCTTTATCCAGGTAATGGCAGTCATTGCTGGCCACTAAAGGGATTGATAGCCTTTGGCTCATATCCAATAATGCCTGGTTGACTTTTTCCTGCTCCTCCATCCCGTTGTTTTGCACTTCCAGGTAAAAATGCTCGTCACCGAATAATTGGAGGTATTCAAGAGCGGCTTGGTCAGCGGCCTGAGTGTTGCCGGTTTTTAAAAGCTTGGGGATTTCACCGTTCAGGCAAGCAGTCAGTGCAATCAGTCCCTGGTGGTTTGCATGTAAGAGCTCCTTGTCAATGCGTGGGCGGTAGTAAAATCCCTTTAAGTGGGCAATGGAAACCATTTTACACAGATTGCGGTAGCCCTCAGGATCTTTAGCCAGCAGTATCAAGTGCGACAACCCTTTGTTGTCTTCGGGCGTTTTGTCGGAAAGCGACCTTGGTGCAACGTAGCATTCGCAGCCAATAATTGGTTTGATACCGGCCTTGGTGGCTTTCATGAAGAAATCCAAAGCACCAAACATGGTGCCATGATCTGTAATCGCGACGGTATCCATCTGAAATTCGGTCGCCCGTTTCAACAATCGATCAATCCGCACGGCACCGTCGAGCAAACTATATTCTGTGTGAACGTGCAGATGCACAAAATCAGGTTCTGGTGTTTTCATTTTGATTGGTTCAGCAGGTTAATACCGGTTGACATATTGATGTTGGCGTTAGTGTCTTTTCAAAACAACAGGCTCTAGTGGAATTTGTTCAACTGCACAGTGTACGGCCATGGAGACAATCCAATGTTGGCAATACACCCCATACCCTTAATCCAAACGATAGTTGGGCGCTTCTTTGGTGATAATAACATCGTGCACATGGCTTTCGCGCATGCCGGCGGCACTTATTTTCATAAATCGCGCTTTTTCACGTAACTCGTCAATCGTGCGACAACCCAAATAGCCCATGCCGGCCCTAAGCCCACCAACCAATTGAAAAATAATTGCCGATAATGGGCCGCTATAAGGTACCCTTCCAACGATGCCTTCAGGAACCAATTTGTCAGGTTCGGGTTCTTCCGTCTGATAATAACGATCCTTACTTCCTTTTTTCATGGCTTCAATGGAACCCATCCCGCGATATACCTTGTAGCTGCGTCCCTGGAAAAAAATCTGTTCGCCCGGGCTTTCCGCCGTACCAGCCAGGATTCCCCCGAGCATGACGGTATGTGCACCGGCTCCAATCGATTTGGTAATATCACCCGAAAATCGAATACCGCCGTCGGCAATCAAAGGGACGCCGGTCTGGCTGGATACCGATCGACAATTTAAAATCGCCGTTACTTGAGGAACACCAACGCCGGCGACAACGCGTGTCGTGCAAATCGAACCCGGCCCGATCCCAATTTTAACACCGTCCACCCCCGCTTTAACAAGATCCTTGGCACCCTTGGCTGTAGCCACATTGCCGGCAATGAGTTCAACATCATTAAAGGTTGCTTTTAGCTCCTGAACAGCTTCAATTACATTTTTGGAATGCCCGTGGGAAGTATCGATGGCAAGTATATCGGCACCGGCATTTAATAAGCTTTCAGCACGTTCCAGCATATCGGACCCGACTCCGATGGCTGCACCGACCCGTAGACGTCCCATGCTATCCTTACAGGCATTGGGATATTTCTTTATTTTTTCAATGTCTTTAATCGTTATCATTCCGGTGAGTCGCCCCTGCTTGTCAACTACCAGCAGTTTTTCAATCCGGTGTTGGTGCAGCAGTTTTTTGGACTCTTGCAGCGAAATACCCTCCGTCACAGTAACCAGGTTCTCGCTGGTCATGACGTCTGCAACCTTTTTCTCCATATCGGTTTCAAACCGCAAGTCGCGGTTGGTGACAATGCCTACCAGTTGTTCGCCCTTGGTAACCGGCAGGCCCGAAATCCGGTATTGCTCCATTAGTTTTAAAACTTCATGAACCGGCTGTTCCGGTCGAATCGTAACAGGATCGACAATCATGCCGCTTTCTGATTTTTTAACCCGATTAACTTCCATTGCTTGGCTTTTGATACTCATATTGCGATGAATAAAACCCAAGCCCCCTTCGCGGGCCATGGTAATGGAAGTATCAGCCTCAGTAACCGTGTCCATGGCCGCACTCACAATCGGAATGTTGAGTGAAATGTTACGGGTCAATTGTGATTGGGTATTAACCTCTTTGGGCAAAATATCCGAATAATCAGGAATCAGGAGCACATCATCAAATGAAAAAGCGTCTACCGGCGGTTGGTTGACCATTAAAATCCCTCCAAATGAATTTGCATTATCTTCATATTGATAGATTGCAGCCGGCGTCAAATGGGCTTACACGGTTGCAAATGCTATGTGTTGATTGCTTAAAGGCAAGATTGCATACGAAGCTGTCGGCGATAACCGTGAGGATCATGCCATGATTGATTAAGCCCTCCGCATAACAAATGGACCGGGCTTTGACAATCTTTTATTTGACAACTTTCTGTAGCATCGGTAGAAACAATTTTTCCAATGACCAATCGGCAATTGGTATCATCCGTTTAGATGATCCGATTTTAATTATGTGAATTGTATCGATGCTGCTTAAAATTAATCCCATAAATCCTCAAGTCAGATTAGTCGACAAAGTTTCCGCTATTTTAAAAAGAGGGGGCATCATTGCCTATCCGACAGATACCCATTACGGTATTGGATGCGATATATTTCACAAAAAATCGATTGAAGCCATCTATCAACTTAAACAGCGGCCCAAACACAAACCGTTCAGCTTTATTTGTTCCGATCTGAAGAATATCAGCCACTTTGCCAAGGTTTCTAACTATGCCTATAAAACCATGAAACGCCTGCTGCCGGGGCCTTATACGTTCGTTTTGGAGGGCTCGCGCATGGTTCCCAAAATCATGCTAACAAAACGCAAAACCGTGGGTATTCGTGTTCCCGACAATAAGATTTGCATTGAATTAATAAAAGCGATCGGAAATCCCATCATATCAACCAGTGCCACAACCCCTGCAAGTGACATATTGCATGATCCTTCCTTGATTCATGATTATTTTGGCAAACGTATTGATGCCGTCATCGATGGCGGCCCTATCAGCGGATCCCCGTCCAGCATCATTTCTTTGATCAACGATGAACCGGAAGTGATCCGTGAAGGTTTAGGCGATATCAGTCTTTTTCAGTAGAAAAAAGTCGACATTTAACCAAAAAAGCCGCTCTTTTGCGAGCGGCTTTTTTGATTCAGTTAATCGGCATCCTTAGGGTGAATTCGAATTATACAGGTAAGCGGGGTTGCCTCCGGATGTAACCATGCGTTCATCCATGATCTTAAAAACCGAATCCATTAAATAACGCAGCCAAGACATCTTTTTGGGCTTGGCATAAACAGTGTCGATTTTGCCTTCAATACCACCAAGTTTTCCGGCCCACTCAACCGCATCTTCAATATTTCCCAGACGGTCAACCAGCCCCAATTCTTTGGCTTCTTGACCCGTAAAGATTCGGCCATCTGCGAGAGTTTCAACCTCGGTCAGGTCCATTTTGCGACCATCTGCGATGGCCTTAACAAATTGGCGCTTGGTTTTATCGACAAACTCCTGAAGCAACGCTTTTTCCTCATCGGTCATATCGCGCACTGGTGAACCAATGTCTTTGAAATCACCGCTTTTTATGACAATTGGGCTCAGCCCGATTTTCTTCAACAGTTCCTGGAAATTGGTGTAACCGATGATGACACCTATGCTTCCGGTGATGGTGCCGGGATTGGCTACAATACCATTGGCTCCGGCGGCAATATAATAGCCTCCGGAGGCTGCAATGGCACCCATGGAGGCAATCACTTTTTTGGATCCGATGGTTTTACGAATCGCTCGGTAAATTTCTTGTGAGGGTCCCACCGAACCGCCCGGCGAATCAATTCGAATTACAATCGCTTTAATCGATTCATTTTCACGAAATTCTTTAAGGTTACGAACAATCTCTTCAGCTTCGGAAATCACACCCTTAATTTCAATGATGCCAACCCTTTCACCCGCAGCTAATTCTCCGCCTCTGGTTCCCAAAAGAATCAGCAGGGAAACCAGAACAATTGTGGTTGCGATGATACCTGAAAAAATCAGCGTAAAAAATAGAAATGGGTGGCGTCTGGAAAACATAATTATTTACGGCAACCGAGAGGTTAAAAAAAGCGATACACTTATTGAAAGCGCTGAGCAACCAGTGAGTTCGATAAGGAAAGGCGGTGTTTCACCGCCTTATTTCAATGCCGCTTTATTGTAAAAATGAATGTCTGGTTGGTTATCTAAAAATTTACTCACCGGTTTTTTCTTCTTGATTCTCTTCGGGCGCATCGGGCTCAGTAGTGTTCTCGTTTAGTTTTTCCTGTAGATTTTCACGCAGGATCTCACCAAAGGTTGAGGTCGATTTGGGTATATTATTGACATATTCGCTCAGCAGACTTTGTTCATCTTCCATTTCAAGCCGTTTGATCGAGAGCCCAATGCGTCTTTCGTCACTATTGATATTCATCACTTTGGAGGTCAGAATATCGCCGACATTAAATTTGCCGACAGGCGTTTTAATTTTTTCTTTGCTGATTTCCGACACATGCACCAAACCTTCAATGCCTTCTTCAAGTTCGACAAAAATACCGAAGTCGGTGACATTGGTAACCGTTCCTGTGATCTCTTTGCCGACCTCATAACGCTCGCTAACGGTTTCCCAGGGATCCGGTTGTAATTGCTTAACACCCAGAGAGAACCTCTCATTCTCTTTGTCAATATCTAGCACAATCGCTTGGACCACATCCCCTTTTTTGTAAAGCTCTGATGGATGCTTAATGCGTTTGGTCCAAGAAATATCGGAAATATGCACTAAACCGTCAATGCCCTCGTCAATACCAATAAACAGACCAAAGTCGGTAATATTTTTAATTTTACCCTCGATGGTGGTGCCCACTGGGTATTTTTCGCTAATCACATCCCAGGGGTTGGGAACCACTTGTTTCATTCCTAAAGAAATACGTCGGCTTTCCGGGTTGATATCTAAAACAATGGCCTCGACATCGTCGCCCACCGCAACGACTTTGGAAGGGTGGCGAATTTTTCGCGTCCATGACATTTCAGAAACGTGAATCAGGCCTTCGATTCCCTCTTCCAATTCCACAAAGGCGCCGTAATCAGTTAAGCTAACCACCCGACCGGTCACTCGGGATTCAACCGGATATTTTTCGGTCGCATTTTCCCAGGGATCCTGGGTTAACTGTTTCATGCCCAATGAAACGCGTTCCCGCTGCAAATCGAGATTGAGAATTTTTACCTCGATATTGTCGCCCACAGCAAAAAGTTCGGAAGGATGCTTGACGCGTCCCCATGAAATGTCGGTAATATGCAGCAAGCCGTCAACCCCGCCAAGATCCACGAACACGCCATATTCGGTAATGTTTTTAACAATGCCTTCCATGACCTTGCCTTCATGAATGGCCTCGAGCGTGGCAGAGCGTTGCGCTTCCCGCTCTTCTTCAAGAATAACCCGCCGTGACAAGACGATATTGCTGCGCTTGCGATTATATTTCAATATTTTGAATTGAAAGGTTTGACCCACCATATCATCTAAATTGCGAATGGGGCGCAGGTCCGCCTGGGAGCCAGGCAAAAAAGCAGTGACGCCAATGTCGACGGAAAACCCGCCTTTGACGCGATTGGTTATGACGCCTTCAACAATCCCTTCATCTTCGTAAGCTTTGCGAATATCTTCCCAGACTTTAACCTTCACCGCTTTTTCTTTGGAAAGCACCACGACTTCTTCATCGTCGTCCCACCATTCCACCATTATTTCAACAGAGTCACCGACATTGACATTAATGTCGCCGTTTTCATCCTTAAACTCTTGAATTCCGATTTGGCCTTCAGATTTATATCCAATATCAACCGACACAAAATCTTTGTCCACTGATATTATTTTCCCAGTAACGAGTTCACCTTCGCGGAAACGCTTGAAGCTTTCTTCATATAAATCCATCATGGATTCCATGCTAGCTTCCGAATCCGCGGTCTGAGCGGCATTTTTTTCAGTCTTTTCCGTTAGCGCTTCATTGTCTGAATCTGGTGTCGCATTCGTCCCGGCAATTGAAGTTGAATCGGAACCATCGGTCTGCTTGATTTGTTCGGTCTCGTCGTTATTTACCATGTTTACCATCTACCAAATTACCCCCTTAGCCTATTTTGTGCCGCAATTGCAGCGATGCATCGCATAACCCGGTCTAATTATCAATAGATTTAGCAAAATACAATATTTATTTTTTAATCCGTACACACTGTCCCGCAGTCTGAACGCGGATTGATTTTTTCATGCAGATTTGACCTGTCAGTATAGCCTTATTGATAAACCGAATGATTTTTTATCGTTACCCTCGATCGAAATTGAAATGATTCGTTGCCTAATTGATCCGCCTAAGCATTACCGAATCGATGCTCAATCTCAGCCAATATCTGTTGCACGACCTCTTCAGCCGCGACACCCGAAGAATCGACCAAAATGGCATCAGTTGCAGGCTTCAAGGGTGCGATATCCCGCTGACTGTCATTGCGGTCACGGTGCCGGATATCCTGCTCGACTTCATCCAAACTCTGCTTGGATTGGTCTTTAAATTCATTATAGCGCCGTCGCGCTCTTTCCTTGGCAGAGGCCGTTAGAAAAAACTTAATATCGGCCTCCGGAAAAACGACCGTCCCCATATCGCGTCCTTCAAATACTGCTTCCTTTTCCCGGCCCATATCTCTTTGTATCTCCAAAAGAAAAGCCCGTACAACTGATCGTGCCGATACGGCTGAAGCCAGCATGGTGATCTCAGGCGTACGGATAAAATCCGTAATATCGGTCTCATTAAGCAGGATACGCTGACCGTGGCTAAATGATTGAAATGCCAATTTTATCCGGCGACACATTTTCTCAAGTCCTTCATCGTCTTCCGGCTGAATTTGATCGGATTTGGCCTGATACGCAATCGCGCGGTATAATGCACCGGTGTCAATATAACGGTAATTAAGTCTATCAGCGACCATACGGCTCACCGTTGTTTTGCCGGCGCCAGCGGGTCCATCAATGGTAATTACCAGAGGTTTCATTGCATAACCTTTTTCAGCGCTTCGATGCATCGAATATTTTCATCCATACGTCCAACATTGACGCGAATAAAGTGAGGAAAACCATATGAGGCCATCGAACGCACAATGACGCCCTCTTTCAGCAAAGCTTCATACACGGCATCCGCCGGCTGTTTAACATCAATCAGGAAAAAATTGGAATGTGTCCGGAAATAGCTTATTTCCATACGATCGAGGGCCTCATAAAAAAACATCAAACCCGCATGAACCGTCTGCATTGTTTCTGCCAAAAATTCATCATCATCAAGGGCCGCAACAGCCCCCGCCTGGGCTAAAGAGCTGACATTAAAAGGCTGGCGAATTCGATTTAGAAGCTCAGCGATAGGGGCAGTGGTCACACCATAACCAACGCGCAGTCCTGCCAAGCCGTATGCTTTGGAAAAAGTTCTTAGCGTAATAATCGGTTTCTCAGATTTCACATAACCGAGGCTGTCGGCACAACCGGCATGGCGCACAAATTCGATGTAGGCCTCATCCATTACAACGATAATTTCAGGTGGCATGCTTTCTAGAAAGCGCGTAAATTCAGGTTCCAATACGATACTGCCGGTAGGATTATGGGGATTATTGATGAAAATTAAACGGGTATTGGCGGTAATTCGCTTTCGAATGCCGTCCAAATCGGTACACATCTTTTTAAGCGGTACCGCCACCGGATAAGCACCGGCTGCCCGAACCACGATATCATACATCAAAAAGGCCGGCTGTGGCATGATGGCTTCATCACCGGCTTGCAAAAATCCTTGTGCTAGTAAGCTGATGATGTCATCTGATCCATTGCCCAGTATGATGTTCTCCGGCTTCACCTGCAGCTTGGCGGCAAGCTTTCGAGTTAACATATAACCGCTGCCGTCCGGATAACGATGTAAATTGGCTAGTGCATTCTGAATGGCCGTTAACGCCCGAGGGGAGGGACCTAAAGGATTTTCATTGGACGCCAGCTTAATGGAATCATTAATGCCATATTCGCGTTCAAGCTCCTCGATCGGTTTGCCGGGGACATACGGTTTAATGGATAAGATATATTCTGGTACTGATAGGTTCATGCGATTTTAGGCCTAACGCTTCGCGCTCCAGTCGTCAGTTAAAAAGATAGTGGATCTGTTAACAGCAAGTACTGTGTTAAAAAGATTATTTTGCATCAGGTTGTGCTATTATTTTTGCGCGGCCTTGGCGCCTTCGGCCAGGGCTTTCAGATTCAGAGGGATAAACTTTTCTTTTTTGGCAAATTCAAATTTAACCGATGCCTCCACCGAAGCCATATTCAGAATGCCACTGCGTGCAACAAAGGCACCCAAAGCAACAATATTGGCAGCCTTTACGTTGCCAATGCTTTTGGCAATATCAATCACCGGAACAGTGAACTCATCCACATCGCTGCGTTGCGAACTGATGGAAATGATCGAGCTGTTAATAAAAATAATACCGCCAGGTCGAACCATGGGCGCAAATTTTTCCAACGATGGTCGGTTCATGGCCACCAAGTGCTGTGGATTGCGGATAATAGGTGAACCGATGGGTTGATCCCCGATTACCACCGTGCAATAGGCCGTCCCTCCCCGCATCTCGGGGCCGTAAGAAGGAATCCAGACCACTTCAAATCCCTCTTCCATGGCGGCCTGGGCCAGTATTTTGCCGCTCAACATAATTCCCTGGCCACCAAAACCAGCAAACTGTACTTCACTCTGCATCCCCTCCTCCTCATATTACTCCGGTGTTTTGTATTCCCCCAATTGGTAATAACTGAGCATATTCTCCTCAGCCCAATCTACCGATTCAAGTGGTGTTAGGCCCCAGTTAGTTGGACACGTACTGACCAATTCGACCAAGCTAAAACAACGGTTTTCCATCTGATACGTAAATGCCTTTTTAATCGCTTTTTTGGCTTTTACAATGTATTTCGGTTTGATAACCGCTTGCCGCACGATATAGCCCGGTGTCGTCAGTGCCGCAATGAGTTCAGCTACTTTAACCGGCATGCCGACATCTTCAACATTACGACCCATGGGGCTGGTGGTGGTGCGCTGACCTGGCATTGTGGTAGGTGCCATTTGTCCGCCGGTCATGCCGTATACGGCATTATTCACAAAGATAGAGGTAAATTTCTCCCCCCGATTGGCAGCGTGAATAATTTCCCCCATTCCAATACTGGCAAGGTCACCATCACCTTGATAGGTAAACACCATTAGATCAGGTCGTACCCGTTTGACCCCGGTTGCCATGGCCGGCGCGCGGCCATGGGCCGCTTCCTGAAAATCGAAGGTAAAATAATTATATGCCAATACGGCACATCCCACCGGAGCAATTCCAACCGTACGGCCGCGAATCCCCAATTCATCGATCACTTCTGCCAGCAAACGATGGATGACACCATGGGTACAGCCCGGACAATAATGGGTATCTTGTTCCGCTAAAGCTTCGGGTTTAGTAAATAATTTAACCATGGAAAAGCTCCTCACAATTTTTCTGAAGCGGCTGGCATTGATTGCCAGCGTTATAGCATCGCCTTGATGTGATCAATAATCTCTTCGGGTGTCGGCACTTCACCACCGCATTTGCCAAACCAGCTGACCGGACGCTGGCCCTTGACATAGCGCTCTACATCCTCGACTAATTGCCCCATGCTCATCTCGATACTCACCACGGCCTGACAGCTGTCCTTAGTTGCTGCCTGCAAAACCATTTCGCCGGGAAACGGGAATAGTGTCTGCGGCCGTATCAAACCGATTTCCAATCCTTCCTGTTTGAGCTGCATGATTGCGGTTTTGCAGACCCGGCTCATGGTGCCATAACTGACAATTAATATTTTGTAATCCTTATCAACATTATAAGCTTCCGCCTTGACCTCTTCGGCTTCCATCTGCTCATATTTGGCTTTCAACATCAGGTTATGCTGGTTCAGTTGCTCTGGATCAAGATAAAGCGATTTAACCAGATTGCGTGCCTCACTCTGGCGTGTATCCATGCCATTGGTAGCCCAAGCATTTTTATTGCTCGGTGGGGTTTTTAAATGCTCGGGGAAATCGACCGGCTCCATCATTTGGCCGATCAATCCATCACCCAGAATCATCACCGGATTACGGTATTTTTCAGCTAAGGGAAAGGCTGCCATGGTCATTTCAACTGCTTCTTGCACACTGGCGGGTGCCATGACAAGCATACGAAAATCACCATGTCCAATTCCCTTGGTGGCCTGCAAATAATCCGCCTGAGAAGGTAAGATACCGCCCAGGCCAGGTCCACCGCGCATGATATTGACAAAAACAGCCGGGCACTGAGCACTGGCAATGTAACTGATGCCTTCACTCATCAGACTGATGCCCGGACTGGAAGATGTTGTAAAGACCCTTGCGCCGGCTGCGGCCGCTCCAAAAATCATATAGGAAACAGCCACCTCACTTTCGCCTTGCAAGAAAACACCACCTTCTTCCGGTAACCGATGGGTTAAATATTCAGCAACCTCGGATTGAGGGGTTATCGGATAGGCAAAATAATTCAGGCAACCAGCACGAATAGCCGCTTCACCGATTGCCTCATTACCTTTCATCAACACCTTGCCCATAAATACCTCCGTTTACTCTGGCTTAGGAAACTTTTTCCGTCTTTTTTTCTTCGGCCGTAATGGTTACAGCGACATCGGGACACATGCGGCAGCAGGTTCCACACAGGATACAGTCTTGGGGTCGCGCCTGGTAGGCCGGAAAATAGCCTTTGCGATTGACTTCATCGGATATTTCCAAAACATTTTTTGGGCAAACGGTTACGCATAGTGCGCAGCCTTTGCATTTGTTGCGGTTAATCTGATATTTTGGTTTCATCGTTATGCTCCTCATCATCCATCCGGATGTTTATTTCTATCACTTTAAAAGCAATGATTGTATAGAAATCATTACGGCTTTATCGCTACGGGTACCGGTTTTTCCCAGGGCGGAACCAACTGCCTTTTTATCGGCAAAATCGGACAGGAAACCCGCGCGGTGTCGATCTCCGGCATCAAGTGGGCGGGCACCGTTATCAATTCCAAGGGCAAACTACTTGCCTGTGACACATCTTTCAAAAAATCGTGGCCTGAGTAGATCATTTCAATATTGGTTTCATTGATTAAGTTAGCATTGCCAATAAGGCCATTGACTTGCATTTTGGATGCTGTTTCTATTTTTGAGCGCATGGCCAAGCATCCTTCAACGCTATCGTTAAACGGCCGCAAGGGATTGACAACTTGCAGCATACGATAATTTTTATCCGTTAATGCGTCGGCCAGAGATGCCAAAACAATCGCACCGGCATCGTCGCCACCGACATCAATAAGCGTGACCTCTTGGGGATTGCGAAGCATGCCCGCTACGGCAGGGCTTAAAATCGGCAAATCGGCATTGAGGTACTGATCAGGCGGCAATACAATATTGATGCTAAGATCGCTGAAAAGATCTTTGACTTCACGGGTTCGAAAGTAGGGATTGACCAAGTCAAGGTCGGCAATCTGCACATCCTTACCGGAGGTTCGACTTCCAATGGCGAGATTAATGGCAACTTCGGTCTTGCCGCTGCCATAATTTCCGACTATTAAAATTATACCGCTGAGCTTGATTTCCACCCACGCCATCCTATATCAATAATAGCTCCGCTGAATCTAACTTAACAGGAACTTTGGTGAAACAAAATGCAATCTGGCTTTGTATTGTTTATTAGCCAGCGTGTCAACAGTTTTGGAAGGGATATTTGGCAACAGAAAAACCAGGATGTTTCTCCGCGCATGGTCATCAATCGGGCTGATAAAAAGGCTTGCAAATACAACTAAAACCGGACATCACTGGCAAGATTCTTTGATCGCGCCAAAGATAATATAAAGGGCAAACTAAAACCTCTAAGAAAAACTAAGACTCAAAATTATTATTTATTTTCACTACATTATCTCACATTCTTTATGCAATAATTAAATGAGGTAGTCGCATGCATGATGTCCAAACCGGCCTTGAAGTGTTCATTCAATCTCCGCCTGATTGGATCATGGGCAAACGCTTGGGGCTGCTTTGCAATCCTGCTTCCGTAGACAGGCATTTTACACTCGCCCGTGATCTTATCCAGCGTTGCTGCCCCGGGCAGCTCAAAGCCTTATTGGCACCCCAACACGGTTTTTTTGCTGACAAACAGGACAATATGATCGAATCGGACGACTTAGTGGATACTGTCAGCAATCTGCCGGTGTTTAGCCTGTACGGCAAAACCCGCAAACCAACCGCTGCCATGATGGATAAATTTGATGTGCTCTTGATAGATTTACAAGACGTCGGTACACGCGTTTATACGTTTGCGTACACAATTTCGTATTGCCTGGAAGCTGCTCGCAAATACCGAAAAAAAGTCCTCATACTCGACCGGCCAAATCCCATCAATGGCATCACGATAGAAGGCAATTTGCTTAACACAGACTACAGCTCTTTTGTGGGTCGCTATCCGATCCCGATGCGCCATGGGCTCACCATGGGCGAACTGGCCCACATGTTTAATACGGAATTTGGCATACATGCGGATTTAGACGTGATCAAGATACACGGCTGGCAACGCGAAATGCTTTTTAATGATACCGGATTGCCTTGGGTGGCACCGTCGCCTAACTTACCAACACCAACATCCGCCATGGTATATCCGGGCCAAGTTTTATGGGAAGGCACCAATGTTTCGGAAGGGCGTGGCACAACATTGCCGTTTGAAGTGTTTGGAGCGCCTTTTATCGATCCACAAAAAATTTTAGAAACCGTTAGCATGGATGTTCTTTCGGGTGCAATCTTGCGAACCTGTGCATTTGAACCGACTGCCAACAAATGGTGTGGGCAACTGTGCCGGGGTTTTCAGATCCATATTACCGATCCTAATAGCTATCAGCCCTTCCGCACGACCATACTGCTGCTACAGGCGATTCTACAGAACCATAAAACCGAATTTAATTGGAAAGCGCCTCCCTACGAATATGAGTTTGAAAAACAACCGATCGACCTCATTATCGGCGATCGCGCCATCCGTCAACGCATCGAAAAATTAGAATCAATCGCATCCATTGAGCAAAGCTGGATGCAAGCTTTGCAACGCTATCAAAAAATGAGCAGAGCTTTTCATCTCTATTGAAAACGTTGTTCAAAGTTGCCGGTTAGCGGCTGTTACACGAATTGCAAATCAAGCCGATGACCATTAGCGAAACGTTAAAGGGCCCCAAATAATCACGTTTTTTTGATAGTGATAAGATATAAACGGTAGGTGTCTTTGGCAGGCTAGATGTGTTGATACGAGGGGTTTACCGATTCCAGGCAATCGAATGATCAGTTACCCTCGGTCAATGTAATTACCACACAGACAATGGAGATGGCGGGCAAGATGAGGGGTAAGCCCTGAGAAGATATCTCAGAGCCTACCTTTGCAAAATCTTAGGATTTTTCGGCTTTTAAAGTTTCAATCTCTTTTTTGAGATCATCGACTTCTTGTTTGTATTGCTCGGTATCATCAGATCCTGACGTCAGGTCCGGTGCGTCATCTTTCTTCCACGTATCTTTAAGCTCATCAAAGCCCAGGTAGATAGCCAAAGCCCCGCCCAACAGCAGTATGACCGGAATAGCGCCGGCTAAAAGCTGCAAAAAAGGTTTCCACCACGCTGTAATTCCGATGAGACCTAATACCGCTGCTACAGCTCCTCCGATTAACGTTTTCATAGAAAACCGTCCTCCTTTTCAAAAATGAAATTGTAAAATTTTTGGAAATTGGGTTTTAACGCGCGCGTTAAAAATGCAGAAAATGCGTAATGCGTATCAAAGTAAATTCTTTTAGTAATGTTTCAGATGGAATGTCAAGGGGATCCCTCGTATAGTCGCATCTAAATTTAAACGAGGAATAATTAGCATACCAATAAAACCAAAGCAAGACCATTTTAAAGCATCGCGCCAGGCCTTTTCAATCCAACCGGCGCACCATCCTTTATCTGTTAAGGAAATCAGCGCCGGGATCTTTTTTTAATCAACACCTATTGTTCAAATTCATTGGCCGGTTCAGTGAACTATATCATCGTATTTATATTTATTGTTAGTTAATTGACGATTAAATGAGTGGATTTCAATAAGGAACGCCCAAAAGGTAATATTCGGGCGGTGACAAACAATGCACGGACAAACATTACAGACAGTTAAATATTGAATTGCAAACCATATATAGTTTTGCTACTTGAATAGATGGATAGTGTTAAAACTGCTGAGACCGTTGATTGGCATTATTTTCTGTCGGAATCGTTTGACATACTTACATTATTTCTCGAATTAATTTCCAAGGCATAGCTTTTACAAAGATCATATATGTCGGATTCAGAAACAATCAAAACGCGCTCAGTTCTCGCCAGATGGATTCAACCAATTCTAAAGGGTCGCCAATACTTTGCCTGTCTTTTGCCGGGTAATATTGGACCGGCATCCACTTTCATTTTAAAGCTTTTTTATTCCGGCATAAAAGCCGATCAGGAACAGATTGATACCATCAAGCAGTTGCCGCATAATGCCATTGTGATTTATGCCAGTAAATTTAAGAGCTATTTTGAATATCTTTTTTATTATACGCACTACAAACAGAATAACATACCCTTTCCCGAAATTGGCTTTTACTATCGGTTTATATTATGGCAACCGGTGTCGCGGCTCATTCGCATCGCCTTAAACCACCTTGATTTTATCCTGACGCACCGCAAACTGCCCAATCCCTTTAAAAGCGGTTATTTGGCCGATGAACTTGAAGCCGGACGAACCGGATTATTTGCCCTGGTAGACAGAAAAGGGTTCTACCGGCGTTTCGTGAAAGCCGGCACAGATCCGCTCCAGTATTTAATCGACATGCAGGAGCATATTGATCGTCCTATCTATATTGTACCTCAATTAATGTTCTTTGGCAGAAAACCGTTTCGCTCTAATCCGACGCTTATGGATATCCTGTTTGGTCCTGAAGCCAAACCGGGACGAATTAGACGGATGGTCACTCTTTTTAAAAATCCGGGCCGTATTTTTATAGAAGTCTCCAAACCCATCAATTTGCAGGAATTTATTGAACAGCATCAATTTCAGGAAAAAACGTCTGCCCATCAGGCCCTGGTCTTACGGCGGGATTTGCTGAAACAAATCAATCGACACCGCCAGAGTATTATTGGTCCGGTTCTGAAGTCGCCGATGGAGCTAAAACAAGGCATCCTAACAAATGATCGTTTACGGGAATTCATGCAGCAGTATTCCAAGAAGCGCAACATCCCGCTACATGTCGTGCATCGCAAGGCTGATAGTTATGTTGAAGAAATTGCCACGCGTTTCAACATGGCGCTTATTAAGATCGGGGAAAAAATGGTGGGCTGGTTCATCAAAACCATGTTTGAAGGCGTTATGATCAATCAGGATGCGCTTGCGCGCGTCAAAGCGATGTCCCAAAAGGGTCCACTTGTATTAATTCCCTGCCATAAGAGCCATATCGACTACTTGATATTGTCCTATTTACTGTACAATAACAATATGCCGCTGCCACTGATTGCCGCTGGTAAAAATTTATCTTTTTGGCCGTTGGGGCCTTTTTTTAGAGGTGGCGGTGCATTTTTCATTCGCCGCACATTTCGAGGCGCAATCCTTTATACCAAAGTATTTTCCGAGTATATCCGCAACATCCTTGCCGAAGGCTATAACATTGAATTTTTCATTGAAGGAGGCCGTAGTCGCACCGGCAAGCTCATTCTTCCAAAACTAGGATTGTTGAATATCCTGCTAACCTCATTCAAAGAAGGTGCCAGTGAGGATTTAATTCTGGTTCCTATTTACATTGGTTATGATCGTGTGCTTGAGGAAAATGCCTATCTGCATGAAATTGAGGGTGGGAAAAAGGAGCCCGAAAGCTTTCTGCAGATATTACAGGCCCGCAAATTTTTAAAAAAGCGCTACGGAAAAATTTATATAAAATTTCACGATCCGATTTCTCTCAATTCCTTGTCTTCGGAAAATGGCGGATCAATTCAGGAAATGACAAGCAAAGAACAAAACATCTTCTGCCGCAACCTGGGCTGGCGTGTCTTAAATGCCATTAACCGCATAACTGTTATCACCCCCCATTCCGTGGCAGCAGCGGCTTTACTGAACTGTTCCCGTGGCAGCTTTACATTTGACCACATTACCGAACACATCCAGACCTATCTTAGCTACCTCTCGTCCCATGAAGCCATGCTGGCCGATACACTCCACATGGAGCCGATTGCAACCACTCAACATGTCCTAAACGACTATGTACAGCGTAAAATGCTTGAGCCGATGTCCAAAAGTTCCGGTAATGAAGATCTCCAAGCCACTTACCAAATCAATGAAGCCCGACGTCCTTTACTGGAATATTATAAAAATAATTGTATCTCTTTTTTCATCCCGGCAGCATTTACATCGATTTCTATATTGGAAAAGGATGCATTCCAATTCTCAGCTTCAGATCTACATGACGGGTATACGTTCTTACAGGATTTTTTCAAATATGAATTTGCATATGATATTGATAAAAGCTCGGAACACTATGTTCGTAAAAGTATTAAGGCCTTTATCGATGACGCCATTCTGATTCCACACCCTACCCTACCCGACACCTATAACCTAACATCGGCCGGCTTTAGGAAACTACAGCTGTTTGCCCGGTTTCTGCGAACCTATTTTGAATCTTACTGGATCGTTTTAAATTATTATATGAATACAACTAAAAATTCGTCCAAACCTAAAGATCGCTTTAAGAAAATCCAGTCACTTGGCAGTCGCATGTATAAAAACAAACAGATACAACGCAAAGAAGCCATATCCAAAATCAATTTTATGAATGCCGAGAGCTATTTTGGAACCCATGGTCTTAAAAGTTCGGAAGATATCGAGCAAATCCAATTTTATAAAAAAACGATACAAAAATACATGAATGCGACCCCCATATAAAGGCGCTATGCCCTTCCCGCTGTAGACAACCAGCCTTAAGATTAGTTTTTAATTTTTTAGTGCAAAAGATCCGTAATACTAAAATTATATAGTTGAAGTTGGTAACCATAAAATGAAAGCACTGATTCTGGCAGCCGGTTTGGGAACTCGATTACATCCCTTTACCGAACATACTCCCAAACCACTTTTCCCAGTTGCCAAACAACCCTTACTAGAAATCATCATTGATCAATTAATAAACGCCGGCTGCCGTGCCATCATAATCAATACCCATCACCTTCATGCCGATATTGATGCATTTATTACCAACAAAGATTATGGCCTTCCGGTGTTAACCCGCCATGAACCCATCATACTGGGAACCGGCGGCGCCATTAAAAACATTGCTGATTTTTGGTCAACTGAGCCGTTGATGGTAATTAATGGAGATGTTCTCTGCGATATCGATCTTGGCAAGGTTTTCGAAATGCATCGTTCACAAGCATGTGCCGCTACCTTGGTCCTTACTGACAATCCACTGTTTAACAGCGTAGCAGTATCCGATGACGGTATGATTCTTGACTTTGCCGATACGAATGTCAAAACGCAACCAAACCAGCAAAAACGTTTGACGTTCACCGGTATCCAGGTAATTGAACCGGTATTTTTATCGTTTACACCAGAAAATGCCCGTTTTAGTAGTATCGATGTCTACCGCCAAATGATCGCAAACGGTCAAGAAATTAGGTCACATATTATTGCGACCGAACTCTGGCAGGATTTGGGGTCCCCCGATCGATATCAAGAGGCTGTTTTTAACAATTCGGCTCCACAAGCATTCAAATTAGCATACGGCGGTAGTGGTGTCGGACCGATTCAATCAACGGACCTGGCCGGCGACGGATCAGATCGCCGCTGGTATCGCCTCACCGATGGAACCCATTCCTTGATCATGGCTGATCACGGTATCCGTCCTGCTTTAACAACCTGCGAAGTTGATGCATTTGTATCCATTGGCATCCATCTAAAAAACAAAGGCCTGCCGGTACCCAATATCTACTATGCCGATACTTTCTCCGGTCTGGTTTTTTTGCAGGATCTTGGAAACACACATCTGCAAACACTCATACATGCTGAATCATCTTTGGATAACGTGGCTGATCATTACCGGTCCGTGATCGATCTGCTCATCCAGCTTTCAATCGACGGCGCGCAAGATTTCGATACCACCTGGACGTATCAAACACCCGCTTATGATCATAACCTTATTTTGCAGAATGAATGCCGTTACTTTGTTGACGCTTTCATAAACGGCTATCTTGGCCACAAGACGGCGTTTCAAGAGTATGCGGAGGAATTTAGCCGTCTTGCCGATCAAACGTTAAACGCATCAATTAACGGATTTATGCACCGCGATTTTCAGTCACGCAATATCATGGTGCACAACGATAAATATTACGCTATTGATTTTCAGGGAGCACGTATAGGCCCGCTGCAATATGACCTGGCTTCGTTGCTGATCGATCCCTATGTCAAATTACCACCTGCGCTTCAAGAAGAGCTAGTCGATGAGTGTTTTAAGCGCTTGTCCAAAAAAGTTAGCATTGACCCCGCGCAGTTCTACCGTGGATACAGCTGCTGTAAAATTACCCGCAATTTACAGATTCTGGGGGCTTTTGGATATCTGACCCGCGAAAAAGGCAAGACATACTTTGAAAAATATATTCCATCGGCCTTACAAACACTCCACAATGCTTTATCAGATAAAACGAGCCCTGACTTTCCGAATTTGAAAAAGGTGGTTGAAGAGATAATGCAGCGTCGTTAGCGGAAGTATCAATCCGTTCCGTACCTATTGACAGCCGCATTAAAAATGATATTTTTCGGATAGTGATTTTTTAGCTAAAGACCTCTTTACAAAATCTCAAATACCAAAAGCAGCCTTAATAGCTTCAATTGCCCGCTGGCTGTCCGTCTGGGGTATAATATAGGAAATCTTGGTTTCTGATGTTGTGACTGTCTTTAGCGCAATGCCTTGATTGGCCATCACTTCAAATACTTGGGCCGCGACGCCTGACTGAACTTCCATACCCGGTCCCTCTACAGTTATCTTTGTAATATCGGTAAGTACATCGATCTGAAGTTGTGGCAACGAGTCTTGAAGATCCTTTAGGAGTACCATCGTCTTCTCTACGTCCTTACGCGGCATCGTAAATGAAATGTTAACCTTATCGTGCACCGACGCGGTTTGACTGATCATATCCAAATTGATCTTTTGCTCTCCCATCTTCTTGAATACTTCCGTAATCTTAACTGGGTCGTATGGAATGTCGTACAACGACACCAAGGCCTCTTCATCGCTTGTATACATATGCGTTACCGTACTTTGTTCAACGATCATGTCCTTCATGGTATAATATCCGGGAGGTTTGCCAACAATAAATCGTGCTGCTTGCAGCGCACCAACTGAAAAAACCTGTTTGGAATAAGCGCTATGTCGGACTTCTAGTACTTCATCTTTTCCTGCAAACAGCGCCTGGTGTTCACCAACGATGGATCCTGCCCTGACAGCATGAATCCCAATATCTTTGACTTTACGCTGATCGGTGCGGGTATGCCTGCCAAACACATAATTTTTGGAGTTCATAAACACTTGATTGATAGCATCTGCAAGCGCGTAAGCAGTTCCAGAAGGAGCATCCTTTTTTAAATTATGATGTTTTTCAATAATCTCGATATCAAAACGATCTCCTAAGACAGCCGCCGCTTTCTGAATAAGCTCTGACATCAAATTAATTCCCAGGGACATATTAGCAGCTTGAAAAACCGGTAGGGACTCAGAATGTTTCCTAATAAGTGCCTTATCATCAGCCGTATGGCCTGTAGTAGCTATAACGAGGGGGCTTTTCTTTTTTAATGCACCATCAAGAAGACCTGTTAGTGATTCAGGTAACGAAAAATCAATGATAACATCGGCAGCCTTATCACAATCATCGAGTGCCTGATAAACGGGAAAGGAAAATTCCGCCGCTTGTGCTACAGGGTCAACACCGGCTACGATTTCAATGTCAGTGCTGACTTGAGCCATGTCAGCCAGCACTCGGCCCATTGTGCCGCCACATCCGTTGATAATCATTCTTACCATTGTTCCCCTCCTTATAGTTACTGGTTTGGTACCTTCCTTAGGTAGGTGCAAGTATGCAAAGAGACAGGTAGTATGTCAACTAACAATCGTTATCTTAATTCTAGAATTAGGATCAGACGATTATCAGCGAGTTCTTCAAGGTCTCAGATTTTTGAATTTACAAAATGTCTTTCCAATATGTATGTTAACTAAGGTGCGCCAATATATAGAGCGGTAGAGTGTAGACTTGTAGGAGGATTTTGTAAAATAAGATGAAAAGAGAGCTAAAATACGTTTAAAATGAATGAAAATCAAACACCGATTCTCTTTTTTGGACGATCATACGATCAAGATTTTTAAGAATGTGATCTTTTACGTTTTCTAAATGCCCGGACAGCATCTGCTGTAATTCCGGAAGGCTTCTGGAAATTAAACTGTCAAATATTTTTTTATGTTCCTGATATGATGTTTCCATAATGCTTGTAAAAACCAGGTTTCGACTGTATTTAAGAAATAAGAGATCAAATAGTTCTTCTAATAATTTTAATTGGATGCGGCATTTTGAAAGTGATGCAAGTGTGTAATGAAATTTCATATCCGTTATCAGGCGCCCATAATAGTCTGATTCCTTAACCTTTTCCTCAAAAACATCAAGGGCCGTTTGTAGGCGTAGAATTCCATCGTCATCTAAATTGGCGATAGTCTGTGGAAGTATTGCAACTTCCAGCACTGCCCGCGTTTCGTAAATTTCCCTAATTTCCTGCACGCTGGCTTCATTAACATAGTAGCCTTTATTGGGTTCATAACGAACAATACTTTTAAACTCCAACCATTTCAAAGCATGGATGACGGGCGTAATGCTTACACCCAGTCGATCGGCAAGATCCTGGTACTTTATCTTTTGTCCCGGCAAAATCTCATTATAAAAAAGCATCTGGCGAATTTTCATATAAGCCTTGTGCGCAAGGTCACTTCTTTCACCGGACTTCTTTTCTTTTTTGGTCTTGGGCATATTACACCTGTTCATTGCCAAAAAATATTATTAAATAAAATTTTTTATAAATTATTTTACAAGGTAATGTTTTGTAGCACTAAAAACCATTTAAATCAAGGACCTCTAAATCGTATTTCTCACAAGTTCAGAAATTATAAAAAAGTTAAAAAGTATCAAATTGTTACAAACAAATAGCATGATTCGCTAATTCAGGTTTGCTAATAATTAATATTTTATTTTAAATATAATAATATTTTTTACTATTTTGAAATTACTTCGGTGATATAATAAATTTTTTATAATAATATTAATATTTTATAATTTTTTAATTTTACACTTGACAATACTCTGAT
>JASJAZ010000072.1 GCA_030066785.1 Desulfobacterales bacterium
CGTATGATTTTTACACAATTCAATTTTTCGCCGCTAATTTGTTCTCAAGGCCGACTTGGAATAATTTGTCAGAATAAAATATGGGTGGTGCTACAGTCGCAAATTGATTAGGGAAAATGCATTTGTTGGTCACAACGCTAGTCATTATCTTGATGATGAAATATTAAATCATATTTGCCTTTTATTTTTTTCGACAATTGGACAATGTCGTTTGTGGCATTTAATCGATAAATATGCGAGCCGTCAGATGATTAATTTTTATCCGATGAACCACGCGGCGTCAAACCTTTAGATGATAACACCTTGAATATTATTAAAATTTCAAGTATAAATCCCAGCTAATATAAAAAGTCAAGTGGTTGTTAACCCTTGTGCCGTTTTACTTTTGGCGCGCTTGATTTATCTATTTTCGATAATTAGCTATGATACCGTATGAAAATACTTTTAACAAATGATGACGGTATTTATGCCCCGGGCTTAAAAGCACTCTATGATCTGTGCGTTGTTCGTCATTCCGTTACAGTTGTTGCCCCGGACCGGGAGAGGAGTGCTATTGGACATGCCATCACGCTTAACAAACCGATCAGGTCAACAAAAGTTAATTTCAATGGCAAAGCTTTCGGTTATGCGGTCAGCGGTACCCCGGCTGATTGCGTTAAGTTTGGCATCATGGAAGTCTTGTCTGAACGACCTGATTTGGTAATTTCAGGCATCAATGCGGGCGCCAATGTGGGTGTCAATATCAATTATTCCGGAACGGTAGCCGCCGCCAAGGAAGCCGCAATGTATGGTATTAAAGCCATAGCTGTATCGATTGCAAGTGATCGCGAACAACTTTACCAAGAGGCGTCGGTTTTTATTGAACGACTTGGCCAATTGGTGCTTCGCGAGGGATTACCCCCAGGGACTTTTTTAAATGTCAATTTTCCCAATAGATCTTTAGACAAATCGATTGGTGTTCGAATTTGTCGACAGGGTATTTCCCTTTATGATGAGTATTTTGAACGTCGCGTGGATCCGCGCAATCGGACCTATTATTGGCAGGGATGTGATTCAAAGGCGCAATATGACGCTAAAGATATAGATGGGGCCGCCCTTGATGCCGATTGTATTTCAATTACACCGATAAAGTGTGATATGACCGATTACCAAATGATCGAGGCCCTGCGAAAGTGGAAAATATAAACCATATTCACCTCGTGCATTAGGGTAGAAAACCTCCCTTAAAGTTACCAAGAGCAGGTGGATTTCTCAAAATGGCACTATTCATAATGATCCAACTAATTGAGAATCTTGAAATTTGATGAACTTTTATCATTCGAAGATAAATGCAGAGGCATGCAGCGTTTGTCATGTTTATTACTTTTGAAGGCATAGAAGGCGCCGGTAAAACCACGCAGATCAAACGTTTATCGATTCATCTGCAACAAAAGGGTGAAAATTGCATCATTACCCGGGAGCCGGGGGGAACGGCTATCGGCGCTAAAATTCGTGCTATTTTGCTTGATCCCGCAAGCGGTGATTTGGCACCAGAGGCTGAATTATTGCTGTACCTGGCTGATCGAGCCCAACACATCAAACAGGTGATTCAACCTTATTTGAAGGCCGGCAATGCGGTATTATGTGATCGTTTCTATGATGCCACGATGGTCTATCAAGGTTTTGCGCGCGGTTTAAACCCAAGTTTAATTAGGCAATTGCATCAAATCATGTCAATCGATTTGCGCCCGGATATTACCCTACTTCTTGATCTTGCGCCACAGGAGGGTCTTAGGCGCGCATGGGCCGAATTAAAAAAGGGGTCGCGTGTTGGATGCGAATCCCGTTTTGAAGAAGAAACCCTTGCTTTTCACGAAAAAGTTCGCGCTGGATATTTGAAGTTAGCCCACCAAGAACCCCACCGCTTTTGCGTTGTTGATGCACAGGTGGATGAAGAGCAGGTTCATCAACAAATCATTCAAACACTAGATGAATGGCAAAGATAAGGATCTTTTTGCGACAGTTTTTTCACTTTATTACAGCACCTGGTAAAGACTATGACCACCGCCCGACAGGCCGTATAAGATGAACGAATCCATATTGAATTGCATCGGCAATACGCCGCTGGTTAACATTCGGCAATTGAGTCCGAATCCGAATGTAACCCTCCTTGCCAAACTTGAATATATGAATCCGGGTGGATCTATTAAAGATCGGGTGGCCTTGGCCATGATTGAAGCCGGTGAAAAATCAGGAGAACTCACTCAAAATAAAACCGTCATCGAAGCCACTAGCGGCAATACCGGAATTGGATTGGCTCTGGTCTGTGCAGTTAAAGGTTACCGATTGTTGCTGGTCATGTCTGAGGCTGTCAGTTTAGAGCGGCGTAAAATATTAAAGGCCCGAGGCGCTGATATCCTGCTGACCCCCGGGCATTTGGGAACCGACGGTGCCATTGAAGAGGTCTATCGGATGTTGCGTGAGCAACCGGATGCTTACTTCATTACCGATCAATTTAACAATGAGGCCAACTGGCAGGCGCATTATCATGGCACCGCGGAAGAGATCTGGCAGCAGACAAATGGCAGAGTCGATACGATCATATCCACTATGGGAACTACCGGCACACTCATGGGCCTTCAGCGGCGCTTGAAAGAATTGAATCCGAAGCTGCATATTATCGGTGTAGAACCTTATCTGGGCCATAAAATTCAAGGCCTTAAGAATATGAAAGAGGCTTATCAGCCCGAGATTTACGATAAAGATCGATTGGATTATAAAATCAACATCGATGATGAAGACGCATTTGAAATGTCGCGTAGGTTGGCCAAAGAAGAAGGCCTATTTGTGGGTATGAGCAGTGGTGCGGCCATGGCCGTTGCCTGCAATGTGGCGCGCGATATGGAAGCGGGCCAGATTGTTGTGATTCTACCAGATGGTGGTGAACGCTACCTCAGCACTCCCCTTTTTGCTGAACGCGAAACGATTCAACTCAAATTTTACAATACCTTGAAAAGGTGCAAAGCACCGTTTGCGCCGATTATACCCGGCAAAGTATCGATGTATTCCTGCGGCCCAACGGCCTATGCTGAATTAAGTTTTGATGAATGCCGACGGGTTATTTTTTCTGATCTTTTAAGCCGCTACTTGAGTTACCGTGGTTTTAGCGTTCAGCATGTTATGAACATTACCGATTTAGACGACAATACCATTGAATGCTCGGAAAGAGCCGGTGAAGAATTAACGATTTTTACCCAGAAATATATCGATTCTTTTATGAATGATTTCAATACCCTTGGTGTCAAACCAGCCGAAATGTATCCCAAAGCCAGCGAACATGTAGATGATATGATCCAGTTGGCCAACGTGTTGGTAAAGAAAGGTTTTGCTTACGAAAAACTGCGCTCGGTCTATTTTGATATTTCCCGTTTCAAGGATTATGGACGACTTTCGGGGATCGATTTAAATAAAATTCGCTTAGGAGCTACGGTGGATCTGGATGAATATGAAAAAGATAATCCCCGGGATTTTACACTGCTCAAACGCTGCAAGCTATCTGAATTGAAACGGGGGATATTCGCCAAGACCGAATGGGGCAACGTACGACCGTCTTGGCATCTTCAGTGCGCCGCCATGTCAATGCGCTATTTAAGTGCGCATTTTGATATCCATACAAGTCACCGCGAACTAATATTTCCGCATCATGAAAACGAAATAGCTATTTCAAAGGCTGCGACCGGCGAGTCTCTGGCCAACTTTTGGCTTCATTGTGACGGTGTGATGGTTGATGGAAAGCGGGGTGGCAAAAAAGAAACGCCTTATACAATCGCCTTTTTACAGGATCAAGGTTATACCGGTAAGGAAATTCGCTATTGGCTGCTTGCCACGCATTATCGCAAACCGGTAAAGTTCTCGCTGGATCGGTTGGAATCGGCCAAACGATCCCTGAAGAGATGGCAAGCCTGTTTGCAGGCGCTTTACCGTATTAAAGACGGCCAGCCTTATCCTGACATGGATCAGCTGCTTTATGATATAAAGAATGGATTTCTTGGAGCGCTTGATGACGACTTGAATATTTCAGCTGCGCTGGCTGCTATTTTTAAACAAATAAAAAAGATCAATACGCTGATCTCCGCAAGAAAAATCGATGATAAAGATGCACAAAAAATATTAGATGCATTTCGTTCGATTGACACGGTGCTTAATGTCCTCGAGTTTGAGCAGCCGGCAATCGATCTGGCTGTTGCGCAGCTGATTAAACAGCGCGATCAAGCGCGCCGCGCGCAAAACTGGGAACTTGCCGATAAGCTTCGCCAGCAATTGATGGCCCATGGCATTCAACTAAGGGATGAGAAAATATAAAATGTTACCCACGCTATTTCCCCATACGTATATTCGCGCGGCTGATTTGGAAAAACTGCACTTGCTTTTCAATAGCGTCGTTGTTTTGCAACCGGCCCCAGCCGAACTATCGGAAGCAATGCGCAAATGGACCGATGAACAGTTTTTACAGACTAGAATCCCCATTGATAAGGACAATCAGAGGCTTGAACAAGTATTGGCCGGTTATCGATCATGGGCAGCGGAGCAGCATCTGGGAGATTTAGCCTTTTTAAAATCGCATTCGCCAGCCCCCCCCTTTAGAGATGCGTCACTGCCCTCTCAAATTCGTTCGCAAATAGCGCGTAATCTTAAAAACAGCGAGGACTCATTTAAACCCGATCGTCTTTTAAATGACAGAGTATTCTTATCCATGGCGCATAGTTTTGATCAGCAAAACGATGACCTGAGTCAAGATTTAGGTAAGTTTTCTGTGTGGCAGCAAGAGCTTTTATCTGATTTATGCAGCACAGATGCCGTCGCCCTTCACAATTTGACCGATGCAAAAGTGACATCACACGACAATCGAGAACATTATATGATCGAGCAGCGGCTCAAAGCTTGGGCCCATCTATGGCACTATGATGCATCTCCCTCCAAGGTTTACGTAACCACCAGCAAAGATGCGTATGCGCATTTATTTGAATATGCAACTGGGGCGCAAGAACTTATCAATTATGACCATCTGGCCATCCCTCATTATCAAGCGCCCGAATGGCAGAAATGGCAACAGCGATTTTCAAATCGTATGGTCGACTTACTGTCATGCCAATGGACGCAATCGATTGATCTTCATTTCCTTGAAACTGATGACCTGAATCCATCAAGTGGTTTATCCATTTCAATCGGTGGATTTCCTAATAGATCACCGTTAGAAGTTTTTAATGAGATAGCTGATCTCACCAATGCACCACAATCTTTATCCCCCGAAAATAGCCACGGCAATACATTGATCATTTATCTTGGCCCACCGAAGTGAGTTCCTGCAGACCGGCCTTTGAATTTCATTCATAAAAATAGCGAATCCCATATTATGCTGCGGTTGCATTAATGCACCATTATATACTTGCCAACGTTTTACCATTGATGAAATTTTAGTTAATAATAATAGGTTGTTATAATGTTGATTGTATCTCCAAGTTACTTTTATGAAAAAAAATGTTGAAGCCTTGACTCGCCTTGTTAATTAGTATATGGAGTTTTTTTCCGAATGTTGGAATGAATCAGGTGATAGCAATCACTTTATGTTATTATTTTAAGAAAGGAGGCTTTATAAATGGCTTTTATCCCGACCGTCGATCAAGAGAAATGCGAAGGCTGCGAAGAATGTGTTGATGTTTGCCCCGTTGAAGTATTTGAAATGGAAGATGGCAAATCAGTACCGGTTAATGCCGATGAATGCCTTGGCTGTGAAAGTTGTGTAGAAGTTTGCGAACCCGGCGCAATTACCATCGAGGAAACCTAAATATTTATATTTACGTTCCTTCTGTTCCAAATGCGGAGCAGAAGGAACTATTCTCCCGACCTTTTCCTTCCTCTATTAGCATGATTTCCCAATAAAAACTCTAAAATCTAGCCGATTCAGCGATCCATCAATATGATGTTATTCTCGATTTATCATATGGTGTATGATGGGTTGTAGCAGTTTCAAATCCCTCTCTGTAGTAATGTGGGCACTCATCCATTAAACCATATACAGCTTGCCTCTGCCAATATTCTATGATAGCTTCACAGCCCATGAAGCAGTATGTGGTTGATGAGTTAAGACTTGAGGATTATGATAGAATCAAAGATTTTTTAGATGAGCATTTGGAATCCTCACAAATTGATGGCATCTATTGGTTGCCACTCGATCCGACAATTCTATCCGAGGATCAGATATCCCATACCGATTGCCAGCCTTTTTACTTTGCCCTCGATTTAGAACCAGATAAACTAACTTGTGAATTTTTGGTGCGAACAAAAAAAAGGGTTCGATGTAGTTGTATGGGGTATGCCGATCCAGAACAATGTCATTGGTTGATGCAATACGTTGATCGTATATTTAGAACTTTGCAGATTAAAATTTAGCAGCCCACCGCTCAAAAACCATGTTTCCCAATATTGTTCATGGCATAGAAATGATGCCGGCAGGCGAAATCAAAATGCACAAGCTATAAATGCAATCAGATTTTATCTATAGGCTATACACGTATTTTGTTATAGTGTGGGTTATACTTCTCACACTTATTTTTGGGATGGCGGCCATCATATTATCTTTTTTTAGCAAAACCGGTAATCTGCCACACTTGGCGGCCAGGATGTGGGGACGGTTGATTCTTTGGGGTAGCGGCATCAAGGTGTCGGTCAAAGGCGCTGCCAACATTGTGCCCAATCGTTCAGCCATATACATGTGTAATCATCAGAGCAATTTTGACATTCCCGTGCTGCTGGCCTTTTTACCGGTACAATTTCGCTGGCTGGCTAAAGCCGAATTATTCAGAATTCCGATTTTCGGTCGGGGTATGCGCGGTTGCGGTTATATCAGCATTGATCGCTCGAATCGGCCATCTGCATTTGAAAGTTTAGCCCTTGCCGCTCGAAAAATTCAATCCGGCGTTTCGGTACTCATCTTTCCCGAGGGTACGCGAAGCTCAGATGGCTGTATCAGGCCTTTTAAAAAAGGCGGATTTGTAATGGCGCTCAATGCCAAGGCGCCAGTGTTGCCGGTCATTATTAATGGTACGTGGGACATTATGTCCAAAAGCAAGCTATTGATTAAACCGGGCCGCGTTCAACTAGAAATTAAAGAGCCTATTGAGACCATAACATATTCGCGTGATAGACTAGAAGAATTAATGCATAACGTCCGAACGGTGATTGAATCATCCTACAATCGGGGAAAACGCTTATCAAAACAATGTTAAAAGTGATACCGCTGGGAGGCTTGGGTGAGATCGGCCTCAATATGATGGTTTTTGAATATGAGAACACGATTTTTGTAATCGATGCCGGACTCATGTTTCCGGAAGATCATATGCTGGGAGTCGACTGCGCCATTCCGGACATGAACTATCTTTTTCAAAATAAGTCTAAAGTTACCTGCGTTGTTTTAACTCATGCACATGAAGATCATATTGGTGCGTTGCCTTACTTGATTAAAGAATTGAATGTACCGATTTTTGGAACGCCGTTTACCCTTGAAATGGTTCGCTGCAAGCTGGAAGAGCGCGACCTGGCCGAATCAGTGAAATTGCACCCGATTTCTCCCGAAGAAACGTTGAAGATTGGGCCGTTTGAACTCGAATTTTTTCGTGTGAGCCACAGCGTGGTGGATGGTGTTGGCATAGCGGTGCGTTCACCGGTGGGCTTGCTGATTCATACGGGCGATTTCAAAATTAACCATTCGGCGATGGATGGTTATTTGACCGACGTGAACCGCCTCGCGCGTTATGGTGAAGAGGGGGTCGTCGCCCTTTTTTCAGATTCAACGAATGTTGAAAAAGAGGGCTATACAATTTCCGATGAAGAGATCGGCAAAACCCTCGCGCGCATTACGGAAGAATGCCAGGGGCGAATTATCGTGGCGCTTTTTGCTTCCAGCATTTACCGAATTCAGCAAATAATTAACATTGCCAAGGCCAGGAATAAAAAAGTAGTATTTAGCGGTCGCAGCATTGAAAGCAGTGTCCAAGCCGCCAAAAAGTTGGGTTATTTACGTTTTACCGATGACATTACGATCGATATTCAGGAGGTTTCCCAATACGCCGATGATGATATCATTATTATAACGACCGGCAGTCAAGGTGAACCGATGTCAGCCTTAGCCCGCATGGCCGAAGGCTCCCATAAACAAATTAAAATTAAAACTGGCGACTTGGTGATTTTGTCATCAAAATTTATCCCCGGCAATGAAAAGGCCATCACAAACATCATTAACAAACTTTACCGGCGCGGAGCGGATGTGATCTACGAGAAAATATCTGCTATTCATGTTTCGGGACACGCCTTTCAGGAAGAACTAAAACTGATGATTAATTTGACCAAACCTGAATATTTCATTCCGATTCATGGAGAATACCGACACCTGCATTTACATAAACGTTTAGCTGAAAAGGTTGGCATTGAACCTCAGCATATATTGCTGGCCGAAAATGGTCGGGTTTTGAGATTTTCTAAAACCGGTGCATCTGTTGAGGAGCATGTGCACACGGGAAGAGTGCTTATCGATGGGAAGGGCGTTGGTGATGTTGGGCGAAGCGTTCTTAAAGAACGGCGACTGCTTTCGGAAGACGGCCTGGTGGTTGTCAACATGGCGTTTGATGAAGAGACCGGCATTATTGTTTATGGTCCGGAACTCGTTTCGCGGGGCTTTGTATTTCCCACCGAGACCGGTCATCTGCTAGAGGATGCCAAGTGTATTATCTTAGAAATCGTTGAGGAACTGGGACCGGAAGAACCGAACCGCATCGATCGAATTCGTGGGCGGCTGCAAACCTCGCTAAAACAGTATTTTAATTTTGCCATTAAGCGCAAGCCGGTGATCCTTCCATTTATATTGGAAGTATAAGAGGATTTATTCCGCAAGCGGCGTTCATTAAAATACAAGAACTGAGGGTAGAAAAGCGTTTATGCGTAAAGAAATTATCGGACTTTCACTCTTTTTTCTGGTGATTTTTAGCCTTATTAGCCTTTTATCGTACGATCCTGCTGATCCCTCAATTCACAACGCCAAAGCTGCGGGTGACGTTTATAATGCATTCGGATTATTGGGCGCGCACATGGCCGGCTTTCTCATCGGGTTGTTCGGTTTAGGAGCCTTTTGGATACCGGCTATTTTCCTGTTGGCCAGCATTCAATTCTTCAGGGGGCGCAGTGGTAACGAAATTTTATTGACATTATCTGGTGGATTAATTTTGGCGATCACCACCGGCAGCTTATTGGCATTCAAACAAAAACAGTACCTTCTTTTCGGTGCATCCTTTTCCTCCGGGGGGATTATCGGGATTCCACTGAAGGCCTTTTTGACGCGCTACACCAATCCCACCGGTGGCATTATCATCCTCTTGCTTCTCTGGGTTATCGGCCTGATTCTCGCTACAGGATTCTCAATTATGACTTTTCTGGAGCACTGCCAGCGATTTATGCTGCTGATCAGCGATCGTATTCAGACCGTGACCATTAAATGGGTGGAACGCAGACGTAAAGCGCGAAAACGCACTAAAGTATTAAAATCCCAAGTTAAAAAGCGCAAACCGCCGGTTAAAATCAAAGCGCGCGAATCGGTTCCCATTAAGGACACGCCTGCGCCCAAGCAAGAGGTCTTTGGTTTTATGCAAAACGGTAAGCGTTTTCAGCTACCCTCGGCCAATTTTCTGGATGAGCCAGACACTCCTTCGGTTATGGTGGATGATAAGAATTTATCCATGCAATCCAAACTCTTGGAAAAGAAGCTAGAGGATTTTGGCGTTCAGGGCGAGGTGCAATCGGTCATTCCCGGACCCGTCATTACCACTTTTGAATATAAACCTGCTTCCGGAGTTAAGATTAATAAAATTGTTAATCTCGTCGATGATTTGGCGCTGACCTTGCGGGCTACGAGCATCCGTGTGGTTGCACCAATTCCAGGCAAAGCCGCCATCGGTGTTGAAATTCCCAACTCAAACCGTGAAATTGTGCGGTTTAAAGAAATTGTGATTTCAAAGGCGTTTGAGAAATCTAAATCCAACCTGACCATTTGCTTGGGTAAAGATATCGTTGGTAATCCGATTGTGGCGGAACTAGATAAAATGCCGCACTTGCTTATCGCAGGCGCCACCGGATCGGGCAAGAGCGTGGCGCTTAATACGATGATCTGCAGCTTTTTGTACAAATCCAGTCCGGATGCCGTTAAGATCATCATGATCGATCCTAAGCGAATAGAACTCTCTATTTATGACGGTATCCCGCATCTCATCACGCCTGTGGTTACGGATGTTAAAAAAGCAACCAATGCCCTGTTTTGGGCCGTGCGCGAAATGGAGCGTCGGTATGAAGTCCTGTCAGAGATGCAGACCCGCAATATCGATCAGTATAATCTCAAAATTACGAAAGCCATTAAAGGCCATCAAACCGATCAACCACAAAAACTGCCTTATATTGTTATCGTGATCGATGAATTGGCCGATTTGATGATGGTGGCATCGCGTGATGTGGAAGTGGCTCTGACTCGGCTGGCACAAATGGCGCGGGCGGCTGGCATCCATTTAATTCTTGCCACGCAAAGACCTTCAGTTGATGTGCTAACCGGTATTATTAAAGCTAACTTTCCAACACGGCTTTCTTTTCAAGTGTCTTCCAAGACCGATTCGCGGACCATCATTGACACTAACGGCGCTGAGAATTTACTCGGCAACGGGGATATGCTGTTTCTACCGCCAGGAGCTGCCAAAATCCAGCGAGTACACGGCGCCTTCATATCCGAGGTTGAAATTGCTCGGATTACTAAATTTTTGAAAGACCAAGAAACGCCACAATACAACAATGAGGTGCTTGAGGCCCGCAAAGAAGCAAAAGAATCCGCGGACGATGTAGAATACGATGAGAAATATGATGAAGCCGTCGCCTTGGTAACTAAAACGGGTCATGCATCAATATCTATGATCCAGCGGCATCTTCGAATCGGTTACAATCGTGCCGCCCGCATCATCGAAGTGATGGAAAAAGAAGGGATTGTCGGGCCTTCCGATGGCGCTAAACCGCGGGAAGTGCTAGTTCGTGGATATGAATAAATTGCAGCTAGGAATCGCCTATGCTCCAAGCAACACGATTCTGATTAACGCAAATTAACGTGATGGAAATTGACTCACATCTGCTAGAAGCCACCGAAGGTTTTCTTGAAGTTTCCGAAGGCCAGCGTTTGTATGAGGTGGCATTGGAAGCCAGCTCTTTTGGCCCCTGTTTAGAAGTTGGTAGCTATTGCGGGAAATCGGCCATGTATATCGGCGCCGCTTGCCGCCGTAACAACAGCATCCTTTTTTCGATTGACCACCATCGCGGCAGTGAAGAGCATCAACCAGGTCAAGAGTATTTTGATCCGGCGCTTTTTGATCCAAGACAACATCAAATCGACACCTTACCGTCTTTTCGACGCACCTTGCTAAAAGCGAATTTGGAAGACACGGTGGTGCCGATTGTGTGTCGTTCTGAAGTGGCAGCCAAGCAGTGGGCCACCTTACTAAGTTTGGTGTTTATTGACGGAAGTCATTCCTATAAAGCCGTTTATACAGATTTCCAATGCTGGCACCCAAAATTAATGCAGGGTGGCTTTCTTTTAGTTCATGATATTTTCAGTGATCCCACCAAGGGGGGCCAAGCACCCTATCAAGTATATCAGCATGCGCTGCAATCTGATCTCTTTGAAGTACTGCCTATGACCGGGACCTTAGGGGTTCTCAAACGCAAATAATTAGGCTTGCGCAAATAGGTTCTGCTTTAGGCCATAACCGTTATGATTGTCAAGGGATCAGGTAAGAGTCTGTTTCTGTAAATAAATTACCAGACTTTTTCCCATAATCGGATTTAAAAGGCGGTCAATAAAACCGGTAACCCAAGGCCGTTGCATCATATCCCATACTAGGAAACGATGGTAAAGGTTAATTAGCCACGAGTCATTGCATTCTAATCCGATCAAGCATTTGAGCCACCAATAGGGTGAATGCAAACTATGGGCAAAGTGGGAGGTTTGTTTGATTAATCCGAATGATTTAAGTAAATTGATTAAGCTTCTGGCGCGGTAGATGCGAAGATGGCCACCGGCGCTTAGGCGATATGCGCTTGAGAGTCGCCAACATATTTTTTCTGGCAAAAAACGCGGTACACTGACCACCATTGTTTGGCCTGGTTTTAATACCCGCACGATTTCTTTGAGTGCTTTACCATCGTCAGGAATGTGTTCGAGTACTTCGCAACAAATCACCAGGTCAAAGTAGTTGGTGTGAAACGGTAATTGGGCAATATGGGAATTTACAATTTGCCAGCGGCCTTTGATTCCGCCAACATGTTCATGTAGCTTAAGTCGTTCTTCAGCTTTTCGTAATTCATGAAAACTAACATCCGCACCAATAATCCTCACCCCATCATGGCGCAGGGCTGCTGGTAAATGCCTCCCGGTCCCGCAGCCCACATCTAAAATGCGATAGGTGGAACCGCGGCCATTGGACATATCAATACGATTAAATTCGATGGTAATCATTAATGGCCTTCTGGTAAACGCTAACCGTTTTCTGGGCCGCCTGCTTCCAGGTAAAGAGGCGATTGACGCGCTGTCGCCCGGCTTTGCCTATTTGGGCGGCCCAGCGTGGATGGTCCAAGACCCGTGCAATGGCAGTCGCTAAAGATTTTGTATCGGCAGGTGGTATGATAATGCCCCCATCTCCGACCACCTCGGGCAAAGCCCCACCACTGGTACTAATGACCGGTGTGCCGCATGCCATTGCTTCGCCGGCCGGCAGTCCGAATCCTTCATATAACGAAGGCACAACCGCAACGGCTGCACGCGCGTATTCGGTAACATATTTTCTATCATCGATACGACCGGTAAAAGTGACCATACCGGCGAGACCCAGTTTGTGGATCAGCTTTTCGATAGTGCCGTTTCTTTTGGGCGCCCCCACGACAACCAATTTGATGTCACGTAGTTGCGCAAGCATTGCCACAGCTTTGAGCAAAATATGGAGTCCTTTCATGGGTATGTCGGCGCTATTGGTAACGACGATCCGATTTTTTTCCCGTTTGATGTTAGGAAAGGGGTGGAAGATAGCGGTGTCGATGCCGTTGGGAATTACATCAAAGCGACTCCACGGCACTTTATACTGGCGGCATATATCTGTACGTGCGGCCTGTGAAACGGTTATAAGCGACCGGAGGCTGCGTGCCACCCTTTTTTGCATTGATATGAAAGAATACCAGCGCAAGTGTTTCAGTTTGTGCCAGAACGAAGATGTTGATTTGATCGCAATGCGACAATCAATGCTGATGGGGTGGTGTATGGTAGCGACGGTCGGCACATGTTGGCTAAGTGCCCAAATGCCGTATGAAAGGCTTTGATTGTCATGCACCACATCGAAATGGTTTAGTCGGGGATATAAAAACTGGTATGCCCGCATGCCGAATGTTAGCGGTTCCGGAAATCCCATGCTACAGACACCAATCCATTCGATAAGATTGATGGGGTTTAGCAATTCTTTTATGGATGGTGTACGAAAAAGGTTCTGCGGATTGTATAGATCCAATCCGGACAGCTTGTGCAGTTTTACACCGCTGGTAAACTTTGGAAAGGGAGGGCCCGAAACAATTGTTACCTGATGCCCCAACTCTTTGAGTGCTTGGCTCAAGTAATAAAGGTAAACGCCTTGGCCACCGCTGTGGGGGTTGCTGCGGTAGCTTAAAAGACATACGTTTAGGTTTCTACTTATATTCCTCTGCATGCGAGTACCAATCATTCTCCATTTAAAGTATCCAGATGGGTATTAATGTTCATCGTCTCGGCAAACGCTCCCGCCACATAGCGTCTTTTTGGCAAAAGAAATTTCCAGGCAAAATTCACCGAGCGCTTCGCGCTTAATTAAAATTAGTCGATAAAATCGCTGAAGGTGTTTAAGCGTCTAAGGTTTGGAGATCAACCTTTCTAGTTCATCATCGTAGCAGTGAATGATATTTGGCCAGGCATACTTGTCCATCGCTTGTGAGAGCGCTTGACGAATTCGGTAGTATTTTGCGAGGTCATTCAATACCATGCTCAGTCGATCTACGAGTTGATGAAGGTTTTGATAAAGGCATGTACGGTGAAACGCTTCAGGTATAATTTCCGGATATGCCAGGCGGTTTGGCAATAATGGCAGGCAGCCAGAGCGAATCGCTTCCACTACTGCCATTCCAAAATTTTCCTGATCCGCCGTACTGATGACAATCGAACCTCGCCGCAGCCATTCAAGGTACTTTTTTTGTGATTGTACATACCCATACTGAACAATGCGACTTCCCAAGCGTTGTCGCGCAGCTAAGAAAACTTTGGGCACAATTTGAAAGTTTTCACCCAATAAAGCTACTTGAAATTCGTATCCGCGGGCCAACACTTGCTCAAGCGCTTCGAAGAACGCATCGGGATTTTTATCGAATTCCCACCGATGGTTCCAGATAATTAAGGGCGGTTCGCGATTAGGTGTTGGTCGGGTTATATTGCCATGATTCAATTGGCAACCGGGATGGAGAATACCGGCCTTTTCGCGGATTGCTGGCACGATCCATTTGGGTTTGTATTCCGGCATCATTTCAAGAAAAACAGGTAGATTATCAAAAAACGCGCAATAGTGGGTATCCGAATTAAACAATACCCGCTTGGCCGTTAAAGCCGTGGTGATATCCGTAAATCCAAAATGAACATCCCGGGTTTCCCCCGGTGCCAGAGGATAAGTAATCTGATTTTCATGAAAATATGCTAAGGCGGGGGGACAATCCGGTCCGATGAGCGCTTTGAAATCAGCCAAACTCATTAGATCTGTTATAACGAGACCATCATATTTTTCGATATTTGACAATTTATGCGAGAAATACAACGCTGCACCGCGCATGCGCCATTTCCAAAATCGCGCCGGCAGTGTTTCTAAATGAATGCGATGACGTGAATGGGCGATCAGCCCCTCTGCGAACTTGCGATGCGATCCGCCAAAAAATGGTTCTAAAAACAAAAATTTCAATATGTGCCTCTATAAATCTACCATCAAAGAAAGTGAGGTTAACATAACGATCGTACCGGATTGGTTACCATGCACGACAACCCCTTAACGCTGGTGGGAACGGAAGCTAAAGTGGGAGATTCCGCGCCTGAATTTGAGGTTATAGATAACAATTTAAATCCGGTAAAGCGGTCTGCTTTAAAGGGCAAGGCTTGCTGCATTTCTTCGTTGCCATCATTAGACACACCGGTGTGTGACATGCAAACCCGTTGTTTCAACCAGGAGGTCAGCTGTTTCAGCCCCGACACAGAAATTTTGACCATTAGTATGGATTTACCGTTTGCTCAAAAACAATGGTGCGGCGTTGCCGGTGTTGATAACGTTACCACATTGTCGGATCATCGCGAGGCGTCATTCGGCAAGGCCTATGGTGTTTTGATAAACAAATTACGCCAGTTGGCACGGGCGGTTTTCATTGTTGATCGCGATGGATTTCTACAATATCAGCAATTAGTGCATGGAGTCGCCGAGGAACCCGATTATGCGGCAGTCATTGAAGCCTTAAAATGAATCGGTTAAACCTATCAAGACTAACAATCTGCTTTCTTCTCATATCAGTTGAGTTATTTAACAATTAAAATCAGATAGACAAGTCTTAACGGTTTTTATGGGAAATAAAGCCTTGGCAACCATGCGCATCCAGAAAGTATATTTCACTTGGATGCCAATTGGAATGATTAGGAGCGTATTGCTTCGGAGAAACGCCGGCCCATTTCCTGGGCCTGTTCCAAATATTCAGGATGTTTTTGAACATCTTTTTCAAAATCCAGCCCTCGAAATAACAAAGATTTCCAAAGTGTCATATCCAGCGCATCAAGAAAGTATCGGATGCTCAGCAGTGTACCATCAAACAATTTCTTGCCCTTGGTCGCACCGACTGAAATAAACAACCCCTTGCGCCTGCTGGTGTTTTGATTATGCGATTGTTTATCAATCCAGTATTTTTTGACCCATAGAGATTGGCAGCGATCCATTAAAATTTTGGTATGCGCACTGACAGTGTAAAAAAAAATGGGTGAGGCTAAAATGAGACCATCACACGCCATTAATTTATCATATACTAATTGGAAATCGTCCTGAATTGCACACCGTCCGTTTTGCTTGCATCCATAGATTTCAAGGCATGGCGACATCTTTAGGTCTCGTAACACAATATCTTCAACATGGGCCCCATCCTCGCGTGCTCCTTGCACGGCCCGCTTTAATAACAGCGCCGTGTTACCCTCACGGCGCGGACTTCCATAAATCGCCAATAGTTTATTCATGATAAAAATTGCTCCAAATCAGTATATCTTAGCTGATGAAATGGTATTATTAAAAATCACCCGATCTGCAATGGTAGATTTAATATCTTTCTTAATAATAATTTGCAATAACCGTGTGTAAACCTCTGAAAACTTGACAAAGAATGGGGCTTAACCGATAATTCTATAAAGTATACCGTCATTTTTTTAACATTCATCATCAAAATTTAGGCATAACCGTCAAAAAAAATGGCAATTTAACTGTCATTTTATTGACATTTTTGGTAGAAATTCAATTATACCTTGTTCAGATGTTTGACAGGTAGAATGGATGAACATGAGAAAGTTTTTCATTTCTTTATTCAATTTCATTCTACATTTTTTTGCTTGAAAACCGATAACTCTATATATGAATTCCGTTCCACAGAACAAAAAGATTCTTTTTGTTGATGACGAGGAAAGCATCCTCGACATTGCGCGTGAATATTTTCTACAAAAAGGTTACGAAGTCCGCACAGCTCATAACGGTTTAGAAGCCCTGCAGATTTTAAAAGGGGAAAAGGTAGACTGCTGCTTCACCGATATTAACATGCCGGAAATGGACGGGCTTGAGCTGGCGGAAAATATTCGTATCCATGATAACACCATCCCGGTGGTGGTGATGACCGGATATCCATCGCTGGACAATACCATTCAAACGTTAAAAAACGGCGTTGTCGACTTTTTGATTAAACCGGTCAATCTTAATCAAATGGAGCTCTGTGTTCGCAGGGTTCTGCGGGAGCGTCACCTATTTATCGACAACGTGTTATTGCGAAAAGAAGTCGAGAGCAAAGCGCGGCTTGAACAGCTGAATCAAGAATTGCTCTTTAAGGTGGACGAACTCAATATTTTAAATCGAATAATGGGTGATTTTACGGCCATTAGCACTTCATCTGACGTTTTTCAGCGAGTTGTTGATTTAGCCATCGAAATCATTCATGCGGATCAATCCAGTTTTTATGTGATCAATGACGCTGTAAAAAAACCGTTTCGCGTTACGCAAGCAAAGGCGGGATCGGTTGATGCGGAATCAGACCTTGACCATAATGCCATCGAACCGAAAGCGCCGCATTCTTCAACCGACCCTCATCCAGATTTATGCCAGGGGCAGTTAAATCAGTTATTGCTTGAAATAGTTTCCGACGAGCTCCCTCTTTTGGTGACAGAAAATGCCGGCACCCAAAAATTGTCACAAGAGACGCGTTCCTTCATGGGCGTTCCTTTGAAAATTAGAGATAAAATATTTGGCGTATTAACGGCCGCCATCACCCGCAGCGCAAAGCGTTTTTCTGAAAAAGACTTGTATTATCTGTCCTTTATGACCCAGACCGCGGCTCAAGCCATAGAAAATTTGGCTCTGTATGAAAACATTTATGAAAATCTTTTTGCAACCCTCTATGGTTTTGTAAAAGCGCTCGAGGCGCGTGATCCTTATACACAGCAACATTCTACCCGTGTTACCAATATTGCGCTGGCGATTGGCAAACAAATGTTGTTTTCGCCTGAAGATTTGGATGTTTTGAATGTTGCTGGACGGTTACATGATATCGGCAAAATTGGTATCCGGGATGATATTTTATTAAAACCGGGTAGACTCACCAAAGAGGAATATGAAAAAATTAAAGAACACCCCTCTATGGGGGCTGAAATTGTGGGTCAACTCGGTTTATGGGATAAAGAACGCGAGATTATTCGTAGCCACCATGAACGTTTTGACGGTACCGGTTATCCGAATGGCCTGGGTGGCCAAGATATTCCGTTGCTGGCAAGGGTCATGTCGGTTGCCGATGCATATGATGCCATGGCTTCTGATCGCGCTTACCGTCAGCGTATGAAAACCGAAAGAATTCTCAATATTCTTGAGGAGGGTGCTGGAACTCAGTTTGATCCTGAAATCGTTGAAGTATTTTTAGCTTTACATCATAAAGGATCCATCGGGATCGATTTGCCATGATTTGGACACCTAAAGCCCTAAGTTGGCTGTTGAGGTGCTTGGTTTTAAAAAGCGCACACAAATGTTTTGAAAAGACGACGGGTTTCCCATCCATCGTCATGCTATAATGTAAGATTAATACGATTCTCAAGGCTCCGACAAAAGGTGATGCATGGTTGCAAAGGATCAAAAAGAAAAACGTGATTATGTTCGCGCTGTGATTTCGATTCGAGCAAAGGTAAAATTGATCGATCCAAATGAATTTGATGAAATCCGAAATCGCAAGAACCTCATTTCTACTGTTTTAAGCGAGTGTGAACCAGGTGGGGCTCGATCTACCGAAGCTCCGACCACGCAAGGTCTATTTAGCTTGTTTACTTACATGATGCAGATGGATGAGAAATTGGATCGTATTCTTACGAAACTTGAGGGCGAACAAGTTGAGGAAAGTCGGTTTTTAACGGTTGATACGAAAGACATCAGCGGCTCCGGCGTTAGTATGATGTTTCCCGATAGCATCGAAATTGGTCAGCTGGTGTATATCACCATGATTATTCCAAACGTAGCCGCTGGATTTTTCAATATGTGCGGCGAAGTTGTCCGCAGCCGGCAAGCAACCGTTGATGGCAAAACCATGTTTGATACCGGCATTAAGTTTATCGATATCACTGAAGATGAGCGCGAGCGGTTAATTGCATGTTCATTCAGCCAGCAACGCGAAAGTATTCGGAAATTAAAAGACATTCAATGAATGACATAAATCAAGCAGTGTTTTTATTCTCATTTATTATTTAATCGCATTAACTTAGCTCTCCAACCATGTTTGAAGGCGTCAGCGCCGAACGGCGCAAAAATATTAGAGTTGATTTTAAAACCCGAATCGTTTTACAAGCGGGTGAATCGGAAATTCAACTTCAAGGTAATTCCAGAAATCTTAGTCTCAATGGGGTATTTATACAAGCGGTACCTCCGCTACCGATTAATTCTGATTGTACAGTAAAAATATTCCTAAGCGGAACCACGGAACCGACAGCGATTGAGGCCAAAGGTGCTATTGTGCGCCATGGCAATGATGGTTTTGCTATCACCTTCACCGAATTGGATATTGATAGTTATGCTCTCTTAAAAAATATTGTCGGATGCAATGTGACCCTTCCAGAGGAGATGACAGACTAGATTAACTTATTATTTAACCTTCGCATTGCTAAAGAGTGCTGATAGCTGTAGTAGTTTCAAAATTATTTGATTGATATCTAAGGGGCATAGACGCTGCTGGGGATGTATAATCCATTTTTGCAAAATGTTTTTCAGCGCTTGATTAGGAGAATTATTGAATGGATCTTTCTATAAAAGTGCTGGTTGTGGATGATTTCGCTACTATGCGCAGAATTGTGAAAAATTTTTTGAAAGAGATAGGGTTCAAAAATATTATCGAAGCCGACGACGGTGCAGCCACCCTTGATGAACTTAAAAAACTAAAGTAGATCTTCATTGTTTCTGATTGGAACATGCCCAAAATGACTGGATTAGACCTCCTAAAGCAGGTTCGTGCGAGTGATGATTGGAAAGATATTCCCTTTTTAATGGTAGCTGTCGAATCTCAGAAACAAAACGTCATTGATGCTGTTCAGGCCGGCGTTTCAAATTATGTGGTTAAACCGTTTATGGCTGATCAGATTTCAGAAAAGTTGTAGAAGATATTTGAATAGGTCCTTGGGTTGGGTTCAAGAATTAGTACTTCAAAACAACATCATCAGTTGATTCTAAGGTAATCATGTCGAAAATACTTGTTGTCGATGAGGATTCAAAAGCTGTTGGATCTCTAATCAATCTGCTAAAATCTGAAGATGATTTTCAGGTCAGTGCCGTCTTAAGCCGAGATCAAGCTTTGAATCGTTTGGCAGATGAATTTTTTCACGTTGTCATAACAGATGACAATTCAAATGTGGATTTTGGCAAGAGCATTATTGAGCAGGTTGTCGAACAGTATGCTCAAACCCAATGTATTATATATGCCAGCCAAGGTTCGATCACTGGAGCCGTGCAGGCAATGAAAAAAGGTGCCTGTGATTATCTTAACCACCCCTCAGACCCATCCATTATATTATCGACTGTGAAGGCCGCGGTGGCCAAAGCATCGCTCGACACGCCCAAACGACGCCGGACTGATTCGGCACCGGGAGTGCGTTTTGGAGAATTAGTGGGCGAGAGTCCCAAAATTTTAAAAGTTTTTAACGCCATTGATAAGGTTGCTAAAACGGACAGTACCGTACTGATTACCGGTGAGAGTGGCACCGGTAAAGAATTGATTGCCCGTGCTATTCATTACAACAGTGCACGTTGCAATAAACCGATGGTGGTTATTAACTGTGGTGCTATACCCGGTGAACTACTCGAAAGCGAATTGTTCGGACATGAAAAAGGCGCTTTCACAGGGGCCCATCGAACCCGTGTGGGGCGATTTGAAATGGCCGATACCGGCACCATATTTTTAGATGAAATTGGTGATATGAGTCCTGATCTGCAGGTTAAACTGCTAAGGGTCTTACAGGAACAAAGTTTTGAGCGTGTCGGCAGTACAAAAACCATTCGGGTTAATATTCGCGTCTTGGCAGCGACCAATAAAGATTTAATCAGTTCCATTAATGACGGAACTTTTCGCGAGGATTTATATTACCGACTAAACGTTATCCCCGTAACGGTACCGCCTTTAAGGGAACGCAAATCCGACATCCCCCTTCTTGTTAATTTTTTTCTAAAAAGACTCGGAGGACGTCGACGGCAAGACCGTCGGCGGATGAAAACCCTGTCGGAAGATGCAGTAAAAATGTTGATGGAATATGATTGGCCCGGCAATATCCGCGAACTCGAGAATATGATCGAACGGCTCTCGGTTCTGGTCGAAGAGTCGGTTATTCAGGCCGATGATCTTCCCGAACGCATTCGGGGTAGAACCACCAAAATGCGTCCAACGGCTCTGGAATCACTCGAAGATGGCATTGATTTCAACGGTGCGGTTGAGCATTATCAAAAAAGCCTGATTCTAGAGGCGCTAAATCAGACTGATTGGGTCAAAGCAAAAGCGGCTGATCTCTTAAAGATGAATCGCACAACCTTGGTCGAAAAAATAAAAAAAATGAACCTCGAAGCCGTGCGAGTCTCCAACAAACAAGATTCATTATAAAAATTGGCGTGTTTTATGCGTCAATTTTTTGACTTTTTTTTACTTTGCCTTCCTTACGTAGATCCCCCATTTCATCAGGCCTAACATTTCACGTTTCGCAATCAAGCTGTGACCTACATTTTCAACGCAGTTGATTATTCTTAACTATTTAAAAATCCAAACAAAATTCAAATGATTAACTGTCGCTTAAATGATTACCTGTTTTGACCTGATGGCGGGGGGGCTTGTTGCCTGACCTGTTGTCAGCACTGGCACGCTGTTTGCTCTGTAAGCAGCCGGAAGGGAGCGTGATGAAGATTAGAAATATAATTAAGTTTCACGATCTATTAGACCCGAATATAAAAATATGAACGGCATTCGAACTATCGACATAGTCCCTCAAATTGCGCAACATCAAAAGTCGAAACTTGTTTGTTACCAATCAGGACGGCGTGGCAGTAATCGTTGGTCTTGGCGTATCCATTTGATGACGTTGCTGGTCCTAACAGTAGTATTGATTCCGTCATTACAGGCAAAGAATTTAAATATTGTCAAGCGGGTTACACTCGACCAAAGCGCTGGCATCATTCAAGTCTACTTATCACACAAACCAACGGCCAAAACGATCCAACTTGACCGCAATGAATTTATCATTGCCTTTAAAGACTGTCGGTTGGCCAATCCGATGGCGGCTGCATCGCAATTACCGCCGACTGTGTCCAAACTTGAGATTCTACAGCTACCCCGTAATGTAGTCGGCTTGCTTTTAACCACACACAATAAAGGTTCCCTATCGAAGGCCTCATGGGATGATGTAAAACGGCGTTTGTTAATCGGTGTCGATGCCCCTGCCCAACTAGCCCATACACCAGATTCGTTGGTTGCCGCGACACCGATATCATCGCTGGATGTGAAGAAGCTTAGAGGGCGAATTTCCACCTTATTAGGCCAGCCTAATTTTACAGAATTGCCAAAGCCGCTAGATGCCTTCGATCGGTTTTTGGATAGTGTGCAAAATACTACTTGCAGTCGCGCTCCCAAATTGAAAAAGGCCATTGTTTTAAATCAGAAGGAACAGTGGAAAGCAGCATATCAATTAACGGACCGTTTTATCAGTAAAAAAGCATCTGATCCATGCTTGGAAGCAGCTGCATTTTTAAAAGCCTTTAGCGCATTTAAAATGCATGGTGACCATGATGTCGAAAGTGGCTTACTGCAAACCATTGATATGTTTAAGACCGCATTGAGTTATTATCCGCAGTCAGTCTATACGCCACATGCATCCGTCGTTTTAGGCAAGATGTCAAAACAACTTAACAACATTGCCGAAGCCCGCGGTTATTTCAAAGTAGTATTAACGCGCTACCCAAAGTATGAAGGGTTGCCGGAAGTAATGGTTGAGCTTGGTAAAACTTATCTGGCCCGCAATAAGTATAAACAGGCAATTACGCTATTTGAGCGCTTGTTAAGGGATTTCCCCAACAGCGATTATGCTGCCGAAGCAAAGATACTCTTGGGGCAGGCCCTTTATCAAACAAATCGGTTTGCGGAAGCATTGCAAATATATGAAAAACTGCTGGAAACGGATCCGGAAAGGATATTAGTAGCACCCGAATTATTGATAGCGATGGGCAATATTTACTACCAAAGTCAAGACTATACCTCAGCCCGCGAACTGCTGTCATTTGCTTATAATTATTTTCCGGATCTGGAAGATCGTCACCTCGTTTTAACCCGCTTGGGAGATATTCATGGACATCTCAACCAATCGGAGAAAGCCATTTCAATTTATAAACTGATGATAGAAAAATATCCGGGTACAGACGGTTTTATCATCAGCTCAATGCGATTAGCGGACTATGCAGATAAACCCTCTGAGAAAGAAGCGATGTACCAGATGATTCTTTCTGACCATCCCGAGCATTCCATGGCAGATCTAGCCATGGTTAAATTGGCACGGATATGGAACCAATCCGGTCAATATGCCAAGACGATTGAGGCCGTGCGTAAGTATTTCAGCAAGAGGCGCGGACAACTCCGGGAGGAAGCCATATTCGAATTGCAAAAATCATATCTCGCACTCTTTACGCGTTGGCAGTCTGAAGGGCTTTTTGATAAAATTCTGATGCGGTATGAAAAGGATAAATCGCTTTTAAAGCGCTTTGATAAACCTGAGCTTTTTATCATTATCGGCGATGCGTATCTAAAAGGACATTTATACTATCGCGCCGCCCAAACTTTGCAAAAAGCGCAAGAAACCATGGCGGACCAGGCCCAGCCACCGGATTTTGGGTTTAAATTGGGTGTTGCTTGGCAGGAAGCCGGTCAAAATGATTTAGCATTTGAAGCCCTGAGTCAATACATTGAAAAATACCCCAATGGCAAGCACCTCAAAGAGGCGCATTACCGTATTGGGCGTATATATTTGAGTAGATCGGAATATCAAAAAGCAGCACGTCATTTCAGCGCGAAATCATCGTCCCAATCAAAATCATCTCTGGATGCGATTTGCCTGATTGGGTTGGCAGAGAGCTACATCGGCCTGAAACGTTTGCCGGATGCTAAGCATAATCTCAATCGAGCGATCAAGCTACTAGCGCAGCAGCCCCACCGCCAGCAGACAGAAATGGGTTATGCTTACCGTTTACTCGGTGATGTTTGTTCCCAACTTGAATTGCATGACAAAGCTGCCCAAGCTTATGCGAGTGTGTTGAAATTTGGAAACGATGATATCAATGCGGATATCAAACTATTGCTGGCCGATGCCTATCGCAATGCCCAAGCGTTTGATGAGGCCGAACAAACTTATGCTGAAATTATTGCAATGGAAGTCCCTTTCTGGACCAACCTGGCCCGCGAAAAACTACGTGAAATGAAAATTAAAGCCAATTTAAATCAGATTTAATTATATTTGAGACGATTGTTAACGAAGGCGAAATGGCGCTTGATCACCAAATTTTGATTGTTGAAGTCGATCCCAAAGAAAGGGTTGCACTGCGCAAGCTTGTGGAAGAGCGTGGTTATCATGCCACCACCGCGCGTGATGGAAACGATGCGCAAAAAAAACTTTTAAATGATGAATTCCCCTTAGTCATTGCCAACTACGTTATTCCAGGCTTCAGTAGCCGGAAATTTTTGGACTGTGTCAAGTCTCACAATGAACAAACCGAAGTGATCTTTATATCCGATCATGTATCCGTTGAAAGTGCTGTAGAAGCAATGCGATTCGGTGCCATGGATTTTATATGCCGCCCGATCGATACAGACCAGTTAATTGAACTGGTTAAAAAATCGTTCACCCGCAACGGTAAATCTGTCGGGCACGGGCCCAATTCCGTCTCCGCGACCAAAATTGTTGCCCAAGACCAATCCATGCGGCGCTTGATGGATCTTGCCAAACAGATTGCGGACAGTCGCGCATCGGTTTTAATCGAAGGCGAAAGTGGCACTGGTAAAGAACTGTTTGCGCGCTACCTCCACGAGCACAGCCAACGGTGCCAGAGTCCTTTTATTGCTGTTAACTGCGGCGCGCTGCCTGAAACACTTCTTGAAAGTGAATTGTTTGGCCACGAAAAAGGTGCGTTTACCGGTGCCATTTCCCAAAAGCCGGGTAAATTTGAGTTGGCTGATAGGGGCACACTTTTGTTGGATGAAATCACAGAAATGCAATTTCACCTGCAGGCCAAATTGCTGCGGGTTCTTCAGGAAAAAGAAATTGATCGCGTAGGGGGCAGACATCCGGTGTCGGTAGATGTCCGCATCATCGCCACCACCAATCGCAACATTAGAAAAGCGATTGAAAAAGGTGAATTTCGATCGGATCTTTTTTATCGGTTAAATGTCATTCCGTTCAAGATTCCACCATTGCGTGATCGCCATGAAGATATCCCGGTTTTGGCACAATATTTTGTTGAAAAGTACAATCAAATTGACGGAAGAAATGTCAAAAGTTTGGCGACCTCAGCCTTAAATCAGCTTTTGCAGCATCCATTCCCAGGCAATGTGCGCGAACTGGAAAACATTATCGAGCGCGCCGTTTTGCTGTGCAACGGCGAAACGATTCAACCGGAAGATTTGTTCATTGGCCATACGTTGCTGGAAACGCCGTCAGATATTTCACAAGATTTTGAATTTGAACAAAATTTAATGTCTTTTCCACTGAAAGAGGTTGAAAAGAAACTTATTTTTCACACCTTAGATAAGACCAATGGCAACCGCACCCATGCCGCCAAAATGTTAGGCATCAGTGTCAGAACACTGCGCAACAAGCTGAATGAATACAAAGAAAAAATGGATGCGCTTGAACCCGGCTAACCTTTCGATTTCCGGTCATAAAAAAAATTTTTCTACCTTTGTTGCCTTTATCATTGCGACATAAGTTTTAGAGTATGCACAATCGCAGTCTAGCGTTCATAGCGTTTTTTGGCATGGTTAGGCACATTATTTGCTAACTACTTTGGGTTAAATGTTGAAGGATAAATTTCATAGCATTGTATCGAAAGGACTATTATGGCCGACTCCTTAGTAACCGATTCAACACTCAATGCGCTTGAAAAGGCTTTGGATATCTCCACGCAAAGACATACTCTTATTACCAACAACATCGCCAATGTTGATACCATTGGTTACAAACCCAAAGATCTTGATTTTAAAAAAACTTTGCGCAAAGCGCTTAATAGCAATTCGATCAATTTGCATCAAACCCATCCGCAACACATCCAAGTTGGTTCCGGTGCGACCGGGCAACGCCAAGACGCGGGCACTGTCAAAGAACTGCAGCGGCGTCCGGATGTCGATAAGGAAATGGCCCATTTGATTGAAAACAACATAAAATTTCGGACAAGCGTTGAAATGCTGCTACGCAAAATGAACATGATTCGGCATGCGATTGCGGAAGGAGGACGCTAATGGATTTACTCCAGGCAATGCAAGTCAGCGCCACCGGACTGAGCGCGCATAGATCCAAAATAAATGTAATCGCTGAAAACTTGGCCAACGCTGAGAGCACCCGTACCCAGGATGATGAACCGTATCGGCGCAAAATGGTAGTATTTAGTGAAAAAAGGCTAAACGATTTTAGAAGCGTTTATGGGCGTCTGAAATCGAACCCTTCAGGCGTTCAAGTGACAGATGTCGTTCGGTCTCAAAAAGAATTTCGGCTGGTGCACAATCCCGATCATCCCGATGCCGATCCCGAAACCGGATTTGTGTCAATGCCCAATGTAGACCTTTTGACTGAAATCGCGGACATGATGATTGCACGCCGATCTTTTGAAGCCAATGTAACAGCCCTGTCCAATACCCGCAGCATGATATTGAAGGCTTTGGAAATCGGAAAATAATGTTAGCACGTCGATGAGAGGAAAATGCTTTGGATAAGATCAGTATCAACCCCAATTCAATTGTCAACAATCGTTATCTAAAACCGGATTCTGAATTAAAACCCAAGGGTTTTGGGGCTACACTTAAACAGGCTGTGTCAAGGGTCAATCAAGCGCAGCTAACCGCCGATTCAGCCGCAAAGCAAGCTGTGCAGGGTGAACTTGGCATTCACGAGGGTATGGTTGCACTGAGTAAGGCTGAAATTTCATTAAGGCTGTTGATACAGGTCAGAAATAAAGCCATGGAAGCGTACAACCATATCATGCGAATGCAATTCTAATCCATTTGACTTGATCAGTCGGTTGGGCGGAGGCAGCCAATTAAGATCAGCAGGCTAACGTGAAAATCACATTTTTTTTACTAACCGGTTAAGTTTTGGAATGCAATAAAGAACTATGAATCCAGTTGTCGAACAAACGAGCAGTATTTTGAAATCAATGCCGCTTTCACGCAAAATTGCGATGGTGGCCGTACTCGGGTTGGTGGTCACAGGTTTTGCCCTCATGTTTTTCTGGGCCAACACGATCGACTATCAGCCGTTATACACCAATCTTTCACCTGAGGATGCGTCTGAAATCATCGCCAAACTAAAAGAGCAACGCGTTGCCTATCAATTAGGTGGTGGCGGCACCATGATCCTGGTTCCTGCAGAAAAAGTGTATGACGTGCGTCTAAGCATGGCGGGGGCTGGCCTTCCAAGCGGCGGTGCCGTCGGCTACGAACTATTTGATGAGACCGATTTCGGTACCACCGAGTTTGTCCAAAAATTAAACTACAAGCGGGCATTGCAAGGCGAGTTGGCGCGAACCATTAAACAGTTTCGTGAAATCGTCGATGCCAAAGTCCTGGTCGTAATGCCGAAAAATTCCATATTCATCCAAGAGACCAAACCTCCTTCCGCATCAGTCTTATTAAAACTTCGATCAAGCATGGGCCAAGAAAAAGTTGATGCGATTGTTCACTTAGTGGCCAGTGCCATTGAAGATCTTTCACCGGAGCGGGTGACGGTGGTGGATACCAACGGCAAAGTATTGTCGCGAGGAAATCCGGAGGAAAAAGTTGGTTCATTGGCCAGCAGTCAATTCGATTATAAATCTGCATATGAAAAGAACTTAGCTGCTCGTATCCAAACGATGCTGGAACAAATAGTGGGTGAAGGCAAGGCGATTGTTCGCGTGAGTGCCGATATGAGCTTTGACCAAGTTAACATCAATGAAGAATTATATGACCCTGATAGCCAAGTTATTCGAAGTAAACAAAGCATTGTAGAGTCAGCAGACCAGCGGGCTGGTTCATCCGGCAGTGTTTCCAGCGTCAATCCCGTGGGTGCTGCTGCTAGTACAACCGCACCTCAGAACCGTTCCGATCGCAGTCAACGCCAGGATGAAACGGTTAATTATGAAATCAACCGGACTATTCGGCAAGTTGTCAAACCAGTGGGGACCGTCCAGCGTCTCTCGGTCGCAACGGTTTTGGACGGCTCCTACGTTTTTGAAACCGATGCTAATGGCAATCAGGTTCGTAAATATGTGGCCCGCACTAAAGAAGAGTTAGCACATTTTAAAACAATCGTTCAAAATGCCATGGGCTACAGTTCTGACCGCGAGGATCAGGTATCGGTGGAATCGTTTCCCTTTGCCTACATGGATGAGATGACCATGGAAAAATCGCCGGCATTCGATTGGGTGCCGCTGGTCAAACAGTATGGCCGCACCATATTAAACGTTTTTCTGATTCTGCTGGTGTTCCTATTCGTGGTGCGACCGATGATAAAAACGGTTAAAGAGGTTAAAAGCACGGTGGTTCAATCACTCCCGGCGGGAGCGGGCCGACCGGATGAATTGCCGGAGCCACCAGCCGCGGCGGGATTACCTGAATTGGCAGATCAAGATCCCCGTCAAAAAGCGGAAAATTTGGCTAAACAGAATGTTGATAAAACATCTAATCTTATTCGCGGCTGGATCGGAGAAGCAAGCTAGCAATGAATATGAAAGTAGATCCTCAAAACTTAAGCGGTGTTCAAAAGGCGGCGATCTTTTTACTTAAAATGGGCGAAGAATATGCCAGCGATATTTTACAAAAGATGACGGATGAAGAAATTAAGAAGACAGCCACGGCTATGGCGGAAATCGATGAAATCCCGCCTGAAATGCTCAATGCAGTTATGAGTGAATTTATCGAAAATTATGAGGACACTGACCGTTTGATAGTGCAGGGTGAGAGCTTTATAAAAAATGTCATCGATAAAAGTCTTAGCAAACAAAAAGCTGAGACAATTCATACCGAGTTGAATAGGCGCAGGCGCGACAAGCCTTTTGCTTGGTGCCAGAATGTGGATGTAAATACTCTGGCGACACAGATCAGCGGTGAGCATCCGCAAACCATTGCCATGATTTTGGCCTATTTACCACCTGATATCGCGTCAGAGATATTGATCACGCTTTCTGATGATCTGAAAGGCGACATTGCTGTACGCATTGCCCAATTAGGTCAGGTGCCCGAGGAAATTGTAGGGGCTGTGGACCGGGCGTTGCGCGAAAAGGTGGGCAAAATTGGGGGGAGTGGATCTGAGGCTGGCGGTGTGGAAACGCTGGTGGGAATCTTGAATTCTGTCGATCGCTCAACTGAAGAAATCATTATGGAATCCATCGAAGATGAACATTCCACTATGGCTACCGAAATCCGGGAAATGATGTTTGTCTTTGAAGATCTTACCAGTATTGATGACCGCGGAATGCGTGAAATTCTTAAACGTGTCGAAAGCAATCAACTGGTGCTTGCAATGAAAACTGCCAGTGAAGAGATGAAAGAAAAAATATTCGGTAACTTATCATCGCGTGCAGCCGAGATGCTACGTGAAGATCTGGAAGTGATGGGACCGGTTAGACTGACTGAAGTTGAAGAAGCTCAGCAAGCCATTATCCGTGCTGCCAAGGAATTGGAAGCTGAAGGTACGATTGTTTTAGGCGGCAAAGGAAAGGAGGATATCCTTGTCTGATCATGTTGCCCGACCTGATAAGCAAACCGCTGACTGGCAGCAGCTTAACCTGGACCGGCTTGAAAAGTTGAATTCCAATGACATACAGGTTCTCGATGTTCAAGCTAATTTGCCGGAAGATTCATTCCGCATCTTTTATGATAATTCTCGAGAAATAGGGGCTCCAGACGAGTTTGTCAATCTGCAAGACGATGCTCTGAATCAAGATCCCGATGCACTCCGGTCAACGGCGACGACTACCCCGCCAGGGGAAGTAGATGCTGAGATCGTGGAGGCCAAAAAAGGCATCGATGAAGCCACCCATAAGTTGGAAATGATGCTGAATGCGATTGAATCTTACTGGGATCACCTAATTAATCATTATGAAGAGCAGCTTCTCAAACTCATTTGCCAAGTGGCCGAAACAATAATTTACACCCAAATCGGTTTAGACCGGGAAGTTGTAAAGCGCACAATCTTAAATGTGTTTAAAACAATACCGCAACCAACCAATGTCAGCATTCATATTCACCCGGATGATTATGAACAAATCGATACCGCCAAAGCTGAATTTTTTGAAAATATCCAAACCCTGAAGCAGGTATCGGTTGTATCCGATACCACCATCACACGAGGTGGCTGCAGGGTTATGTCGGATGTCGGCGCGGTCAATACCGACATCGAAGCAAGGCTAGAGGATGTCAAAAGCAGCTTAATGGAAGCCTGGGCGGCACACACCAATACAGAGGATGATCACCTAAGGCAGGCTTCTGATGCTTAACACATCACCGCGTATTGACTGGCAGCGCTACCATCATGTTTTGGAGCAGTGCAGCGGATTTAGTTTAGAAGGCCGAATTGTTGAGGTAGTCGGTCTGATAGCCGAGGGCCATGGTCTTGGAATGAGCGTTGGCAGTCTTTGCAGCATTGAAAACGAAATGAACGAAGAAATAATGGCTGAGGTTGTTGGTTTCAAAGAGAATCGTGTGTTGCTAATGCCCTATGGTGATAACCGCGGCATACGCCCTGGCAGCCGGATCCGTTTGATTCACCAAAATCCCCAAACCCCGGTCGGCAATGACTACCTGGGAAGAGTTCTGGATGGCCTTGGGCAACCGATTGACGGTTTAGGCTCAATTCAACCGTCAGCGCAATATCCGCTCTACGGCAAACCACTGAATCCTTTGGAACGTGAACCGATCAAGGAACTGATGGATGTGGGCATTGCCGCCATCAACACCATGGTTTCGTTAGGCCAAGGCCAACGCGTTGCCATTTTGGCAGGCTCAGGGATCGGCAAAAGCATTTTAATGGGAATGATGACACGTCATACTTCCGCTGATGTCATTGTGATTGGATTGATCGGTGAACGCGGACGGGAAGTTAAAGAATTTGTAAAGAATATTTTAGGCGCCGAAGGATTAAAACAATCTGTGGTTGTGGCCGCCACTTCCGATGCACCGCCGCTAGTCCGTATGCGGGGAGCCTATCTGGCAACTACCTTAGCGGAGTATTTCAGAGATCAAGGCCAAAATGTACTGTTGATTATTGATTCGATTACCCGGTTTGCCATGTCATCACGCGATGTTGGTCTAGCGGCCGGAGAACCCCCCACCAACCGTGGCTATACACCTTCTTTTTTTGCGAAATTGCCGGCTCTGTTGGAGCGTGCCGGCAATGTTCAGGGTAAAGGCAGTATTACCGGTATATATACGGTATTGGTTGAGGGCGACGATATTAATGATCCGGTGGCGGACACGGTGCGATCCATCGTAGACGGGCATATTGTGCTGTCACGTAAGCTTGCCAATCGTGGTCATTATCCCGCAGTGGATGTTTTAGATAGCGTCAGCCGCGTAATGCGCGATGTTGTTGATGAAGAACATTTAACGCTGTACCAAAAGGCGGTGGAGACGCTGGCCGCATATGCCGATGCCGAAGATATGATTACAATTGGCGCTTATGTGGATGGATCGGATTCCCGTATCGACACGGCCAAAGTGTTGGTTCCCAAAATCAATGCCTTTATGCAGCAGGAAATTGGCCGTAAAATTCCCTACGAACAGAGTTTGCAGCAGCTGCGCATAACACTCGGAGAATAGCGCCATGAAAAGATTCCGATTTAAATTAGAGCCGCTACTGCAGTTTCGACAGCATCTGGAAAAGAAACAACAGTTGGAGGTTGCGCGTGCCTATACAGCGGTTATTAACTGTGAAAAATTAATTGAAAAATACCGACAGCAGGCGCGCGAAGCGACCCAGCAATTGGACAAAGAGATTGAAACCGGTATCGATGCCTCCCGCATTTTAAGATATCAATCTTTTTTAAGCGGATTGAATGCGGTCATGGATACCGAAGAGAATCGTCATAAGGGCCTGGTAGCCAAATTATCTGATGCGCAAGGGCAGCTAGCGCGGAAATCAAAAGCAAAAAAAATATTAGAAAATCTTAAAGATCGGCATCAAACAGGTTTTTATGCCGATCAGTTAAAAGCCGCGCAGAAAGAATATGACGAAATGGCTTTGCTGAAAAAAAATAGTAAGGACGCATACCTATGAAGACAAAACGCCGTTCATACTTAAAAGCGATATTAATAGGATTTCTATTCGCTAAGATAGCCTTCACACTTTGTTATTTGGCTAGCGCCTATTCCATCACCGATTTTTTATTCCATAACAGTGAAGCGATAGCTCAGGATAAATCCCAAGTGTCAAAGGTTGATCAGAAGAATCAGTTGCCGCTAAAAACCTCCGCTGAAACTGATAAAGTTTATTCCAGTGAACTGAGCAGCAGGTTGTTTGCATTAGAAGAAAAGCGGCAACGTTTAAAGAAAGAAGAAAATCGATTAAACGCACAGCGCAAACAACTTGAGGAGCTTAAAAAAGAAATTGAACAAAAAATAGGAGAGTTAGCCCAAATCCAACAGCAGATTGAATCTACTCTGGAAAGGCGACAAGCCGCGCAGACCGAAGTTGAACAACGCCAAAAGTTAGCACAGGAAGCCAAAATTAAACGATTGGTGAAAGTTTACACCAGTATGAAACCCAAAACGGCGGCCGCCTTAATCGAAAAGATGGACATGGATGTGGTTTTAAAATTATTTGCGCGCATGAAAGGCGAACAAATCGGCAGCATTCTTACCTATGTCAATCGTGATCGGGCGGCTAAAATATCCGAGCTGCTGGCTCCGAAATCAAGCGCCGGCTAATTGCTTTTGACACCGTCTGGGTGCGTGTCATTCTAACTTAGACCCAGGGCCTGGATTCACCTTAAAAAACTTTTCAAAAAACCCATCGCATTGATAAAAATTTAATCCAGCCATCAATAGGCTGAAAAGGACTAGCCGACACGTCAATTATTCCATCAACCTAATCATATATAGGCGTTTCTCTGCCGCTCACCCTTTTAAGCGTAAAATGAGTTTCTTCATGCCCACTTTTCATCATTAATTGCTTTGACATGAATTGAATGTTTTTTTTCCACGATATCATTTCTCAGAGTCTGTTGCCATCCGAATTGATCGTTGTTAATAGAATAGAATTTCTGGCACGGCATCCAATCCTATCGCACTATAATCGTTTTATCTGAGCCAACAGGGAAATATTTGCCGCTCACTTCTGTTTGGCAGGCAAATTTTTCTATCCATATCCTTTGGCGCAACGGCCGGTAAAATCGCACTCCTTCTTATAGTTCTGAAAATATTCATAAAATTTACAATCATAAACACTTGGCATGTGTGTTGCTCAACAATGGGTCAATCAAATCCAGATGTATTCTTAAAAACGCTAAATTTCATACGGAAATTGCATTAGAGAGCAAGCATTATGGGAGAAGCTAACTTAAAGGCCGCGCCGCAAATTACCAAATTAATGCAACATATCACGCGCGCCTCCAACAAAAGCGAGGCCTCTATTCAAGTTCGCGAACGTTTTCAAGCCATTATGCAGAGCCTAATCCGCCAAACAGATATGGGTTCTGAGAAAGCTTTTTTTAATACGGAAGATGTGAACCGATTGAAAAAACTTGATGGCAATGTTTTGTTGCAACAGCTTCGCAAAACCCTCTTGCGGGGCGGCCGGCCTCTTGAAAAGCAGTTTATCGATTCAGAGCATTTGTCACACCTTGCGGATCTGCTGACGGCTGCCGGAGTTAGTGCTCAAAATGCAAACCAGTTTATAAATTCTTTAAAAGCACGCGTTGGCAACCGTGCCCTGTCGCTTGCCACAATATTTAACGAACTGGCTAATTTAGAATCACTGCAATCTGTAAAAAATCCTGACATATTAATGGAATTGTCGGCACTACCCTACATGGAAACCATTTTACAGGGTTTAGGGCTTTCCCCGGAGCAGATATCGCAGGCATTTGATGGAGCGGTCGATCACACGGGTGGTATTGGGCTGAACCGGCTGATTGCCAATTTAAAGCAGATTGATGCGCGGAGCGTTGATTTATCGGATCCTGCCAAGCAAGCAATGTCTTCCCAAAAACTTGCTGAATTGCTGATGCGGGCCGACCTGCTAACCAGATCAGAAGGTATTGATGCCCAGAGTCCCTCCCACGTAGAGTTTGGCAAGGCAATGAATTCGTTGCTTTTTTCCGAGGAAACGACAGGTTCCGCGGGCCGCCAAGACATTTTAACCTTGCCGCGCCTGATAGCCAAACTGGAAACAATGATGGTGACTCGTGCTCCACTTGGTGTCTCTGAAGAAACGATTGCTGAAAGAATAAACCTGTTCCTTGAAAAAATCACCATTCCCACCTCGAGTGATTCCCAATCATCCCAGCTGTCGACTAATCTGAAAAACCAGATTTTAAGGCTGCCACATGCTGATCGGAATAATGCCGCTAATTTTAGCCGACAAAACCAAACGCCAGATTTAAGTGCGAACAGGCAAGTTAAACTCGCAGCAAGATCCGCCAAGGCCACAGACGGTTTCAGCATGCAGCAATTGGCGGTGGGTGTTAGCAATGATGAAAGCTCATTTGGTTCTAAATTGGAAGCAAAACAAGTTGAAGCGTTGCAGGATCGGTTGGCCTTACTAGGCGGCCAAGGAGATAAAAAAGTCACTTGGGAGTCGACAATAACAGCGCCCGCATCCAAGTCCGGAAGCGCAACCCTGCCAGCCTACGTGTTAAACCAAGTGGGTCGCCAGTTAATTCGTTCACATTTGGCCGGAGAAAATGAAATCCGTCTGCAGCTCAAGCCCCCTCAATTGGGTCGCTTGCAGATGTATATAGAGCGCGTTGAAGGTGTATTGAAGGTTGAAATAGCCTCGGAGCTGCAGGCCACTAGAGATCTACTGTTAGCCCACAGCCAGGAATTAAAAGCACTATTATCAGATCAGGGGCTACGTGTGGATCGAATCGATGTGAATCTCAACGATCAATTCGAACACGCCATGACATTTAATCGGCAGGAATCCAACCAATCAAGAGGTAGAAAAAATAAAAGCGCAGTCCCAAAAAACATGTCGGCGGCACCTTCAGCTAATACGGAAGCACAACCTCCAAAATTTGTAAGCGATGGTATGGTTGACTTGGTGGCTTGACGCTAGCGGTATTTCAGTACTTATGACAAATCTCATATTATAGCGGTAGATCTGCAAATAGACGCAACAATATAAAAGGAGCGAACACGCAATGTCTTCAGAATCAATTATAAACAGGTATCAACCGGTAGACGACCTTTTCAAAGGTTACTCCCAGGAGGTTGGGAAAAAAGAAGATCCGTTAGGCCAGGAAGCCTTTCTAACAATGTTGGTAGCGCAACTTGAGCATCAGGACCCACTGAATCCGATGGATGGCACCGACTTTACGGCCCAACTGGCACAATTTTCAAGCCTGGAACAATCTTTTAAAACTAACGACACACTGGAGGCTATTCTTGCTGCCGTTAATACCGGCAGCGAAGAAAATTTACTGGACTACATCGGTAAAAATATACGCAGTGAAGACAATGCGATTACGGTGAATAACGGTCAAGCGTCGCAAGGCTCATTCAGCCTCAACGAATCTGCCGAGGTTGTGGTCTCTATTTACAGCCCGGACGGACGTGAGATTAAGCGCATATATCTCGGTCAACGCGATGCGGGAATGCATGAGATTATATGGAACGGTACCGATAGCCAGGGTACGCAGGTGGCCGATGGTTCCTATACATATGCAATTGCAGCTATCGGAGACGGAGGCAATTTGGTTCACAGTCGGCCTTCCATCACGGGTGAGGTGACCGGGGTTACTTATGAACACGGTGAGCCCTACCTATTGCTGGATCAACGATTGGTGCATCCGCAGACGATTACCAAGGTTTGGCAGGCAACAGAGGAGACTTAGCAATTCGCAACATCCAATATTAATGCAGAACAACTATTCATCAAATCAGTAGCAAAGGAGAAATAGCATGTCACTCACCAGTTCACTTTTTTCAGGTATTAGCGGTTTGGCCACGCTGGGAAACTCGATGCAAATTATCGGCGACAACATTGCCAATGTTAACACCGTGGGCTTCAAGGCCAGTTCCTATGCTTTTCAGGACCTTTTGTCCCAAGCGACGGCTACCCAATCGGGTACTTCTCAAATCGGCCGCGGAACTGCCTTGGCCGACATCTACTCGTCATTTGAACAGGGATCTTTTGAATCCACCGGCAATACTACCGACCTTGGCATCGGCGGCGCCGGTTTTTTTCAGTTGCGCGAGGGCGGCAGCAACCGGCTGTTCTATACCCGGGCAGGCAATTTTCGTTTCGACCAAAACGGTTATCTCATCAATCCGGAAGGGTATGTGGTGCAAGGCTGGCAATTAGACGCCAATGCCAACGATGTTGGTTCGGTAACCGATATACAACTAGCGTCATTTACATCTCCGCCCGCAGCCAGTGACCATGTCACCGTTATTAGCAATCTCGATTCGGACGCCATTAGTTTGACTGCTGATATCTCGGCATCATGGGATGGAGCAGCCAGCCCTTCCATTATAGGCAATAACTATGAATACCAATCGACTGTAAAAATATATGATTCTCTGGGAAGTACGCATGATATCACCATTTACTATGATAGGGCGGCCGGTCCATCAACCTGGGAATATATTATAACCTGTAATCCAGTCGAAGATAGTCGTGCAGGTTTTGGAGGGGGTAATCAATATGACGGCTTGTTGGCAAGGGGCACCATTGCCTTTTCGGATAGCTCGGGAACGATTACCCCGGCAGGGTTGACCATGCAAATTTGTGATGACCCTACCGCCCCGACCTGGCCGGCAGCCACCATGAACACCAATGGATATTTTACATTTCAGCCGGATTTCATCGGCGGTGTGCCCCAGGATATTGAATTTGATCTTGGCACAAGGTGGGATGGTACTGCATTTGTTAACGAATCATTAACTTCCACCCAGTTTGCGCGTTCTTCCACCACCACCTTTCAATCGGCCAATGGTTATGGCGCCGGCGATTTCCAGGGTGTCGATGTAGATGTGGATGGTGTTATTACCGGCATCTATTCCAATGGTCAATTGATTCCGTTGCATCGCGTCGCACTGGCGAAGTTTTTAAATCAACAGGAACTGCACAAAGAGGGTGGTAATCTGTACAGCGAAACCAACGATAGCGGACAAGCCATTACCAATCACCCAGGCACTAATGGCTTGGGAGACATTTCACCCAACTCATTGGAGCAGTCCAATGTCGATATCGCCAACGAATTTGTTAAAATGATTACCAGCCAAAGAGGTTTCCAGGCCAATTCTAAAATTATTACCACTGTCGATCAGATGCTGGCTGAGACAATTCAAATGAAGCGTTAGAAGTCTAGTGTGAAAATGGCAAGGCGGTGGCAACTATTTAACAGTTGCCACCGCGTTCGTCATGATTTTGACACACCTACCTGCGCGCAATGCGCATGGCAACTATTTCCCATCCGGCTTGCCTAGTAAATCTATATCATAACAGTATGTTAGCGTCATATTGGTTCACCCTACGCATTAGTGGCCGAATTGGCACAGAGGTTGCTGTATCTGTTGGGTGTCAATCTGTCGGCAAGGACCTGCATGTAAACAATTCATCTTTCAAATTGTTTAAGAAGAGTTGATCTATGGATATTGCAACTTTAGTCGGTATCATTTCAGCATTTGGGCTGGTTTTATCGGCCATCCTGATGGGCGGCGGTATTACGTTGTTTATCAATATTCCTTCAATGTTAATCGTTATCGGCGGAACCTTGGGAACCACGATGATTAACTATCCGCTAAAAGATGTCTTGGGCGCAATAAGTGTTGTCAAAAATGTCTTTTTTACTAAAGGCATGGCGATTGATGAAATCATCACGAAGTTTGTCGATTTCGGTGCTAAAGCCCGTCGGGAAGGCATCCTTGCTTTGGAGGCTGACGTAAACGATATTGATGATGAATTTCTTAAAAAAGGATTACAGCTTTCAGTGGATGGACTGGAACCTCAAGCAATCCACGGGATTATGGATACGGAGATCGATGCACTCAGAGAGCGTCACCAATTAGGTGCCGAAATTTTCACAACCATGGGAACTTTTGCACCGGCGCTTGGGATGATCGGGACCTTGATTGGCCTGGTTCAAATGCTGCAATCCATGGATGATCCCAATTCTATCGGCCCAGCCATGGCGGTTGCACTTTTAACAACCTTTTATGGTTCCTTAATGGCCAATTTAGTTTGTATGCCGGTTGCCGGCAAATTGCGGACACGCAGCAAAGAGGAAACGCTTTCCAAAGAGATGGTGATCGAAGGCATCATTTCCCTGACCAAAGGAGAAAATCCGAGAATTTTGGAGCAGAAAATGTTGGCCTTCATGCCACCCAAGTTACGACAAGCCGCATCAAAATAGCATTATCAAGAGCCGAGACAGGGACTACTGCTTCAATTGATCAATGGTATTAAACGCTGATGGCCGCCAAAGCAAAGCAAAAGGCAGCAGAAGAACCGAAATCAGATCTGATTCAGATCATGACAGTATCGTTGTTTATTATCCTGCTGGCCTTTTTTATTTTGTTGAATGCGTTTGCTACCATTGATGATATACGCCAGCGTGAAGTGTTGGGCTCCATCATGAAAAGTTTCGGCATTTTGTCAGGTGGAAGTTCGCTGATTGAAGGTCAAGGCGATACGATTGTGCCGCCGAAGTTGCAGCACTCCCCTGAAGATATCGATCTCTCTCATCTTTATAAATTGGACGATAATCTGCTAGTCAACATTGATATGTTTGCCAATAATAATGGCAACGTGGTGCGGATTCCTGCCGATTTATTGTTTCAAGGCCATACTGCACGGCTGAAGACCGCGGCCGAACCTTTGCTAATTGAATTGGGGCGTACGATTGCATCCAATCAGTATCCGGTGGAAATTAGTGGGCATTCGGATAATGCCTACCGAATTTCCGGAAAAAAGATTTCCAAACGAGAATTGACCAGCATGCGCGCCTATCAGGTGCTGGGATATCTGGTTGATAGAACCGATATTGCACCCAAACGATTAACCGCTTTTGGTTGGGGTGCGCAGCAACCGATTGTATCGAATCAAACCCCGGAGACCCGGGCGTTAAACAATCGGATTGAAATTCTTTTTGTTAACCAGAAAACCGTTCGTAAACCTAAGGGGGTGTTTACCTTCAAAGACTTTTTCTTCAAAGTCTTTGAATAAAACACCGCAATAACGAGTCAAATGGCTGGAAGCAAAAATAATAAAAGCGCTGAAGGTGTCAAGGCCGATCCAAATGCATGGATGATTACTTTCGGCGACTTGCTCATGTTACTACTGACCTTTTTTGTTTTGCTTTTGACAATGAAGTCCATGGACGGCGGGCGTCTTAAAGAAGTCTTCAATCAGTTTTTAGAAACCCATGGTCCTTTAGAATACAACGATACTTCGGGAAAACCGAATGCTATTGAAATCGGTGATCATTATGCGAAACCGATGCAAATTCAATCGAGTGCCATGCTGCGTGAACTCATCAGTATGTTGCATGACATCGAACAGATCACAGACAAGCAGGATGAAGTGAAGAATCTAAATGATATTTTAGATATTACGGAAGATGATCGCGGTGTGATTGTCACCTTGGCCTGTGATGATTTGTTTGCGCGTGGCAGCGCCGATTTAAAGCCTGATCGAGTGGATATTCTCGACAAAGTTGGCGACCTATTGCGTTATGCAACTAATGAGATTTTAATCATGGGCCATACCGATGACATGCCGGTGAACCCTTCGGCCTTTGACTCAAATTTGCAGTTGTCTTTTTATCGGGCACTAAGCGCATTCCAATACATGACCGATAACCTGGATTTCCGACCAGATCGTATGGCCGTGGGTGGTTATGGCCAGTTGAGGCCACAATATCCTAACGATAGCGAAGCCAACCGAGCCAAAAATCGCAGGGTCGAATTTATATTACGCAAACTAACATAGAAAGGGACAAGCCATTGGCCGAACAGAATCAAAACCAACCAGACGCAGGCGCTGGGAACGCTGAAGTCAAATCTTCGAAATCTTCCATGAAATTTATCATCATCGGCATCGTGGTCGTGATTTTGGCCGCTGGTGGATATATCGGCTGGACTAAATTTATCAAACAGCCTGCCGAAGCCAAGGAAACAGTCGGAAAAACTGCATCAGTACAACAATCGGAACAATCGGGGGATTCCATTGGGCAAGTTTTTGATCTGGAAACCTTTCTCGTTAATTTGGCTGATCGTGGCGGCAAACGCTATTTAAAGACTAAAATTACGCTGGAATTATCTTCAGAGCTAGCTGTTGAGGAGGCCACAGCGCGAATGCCGCAACTGCGCGATGGCATCCTGTTGTTGTTGAGCAGCAAATCAATGGAGGAAATTCAAGGGATTGAAGGCAAAATTGCCTTACGCAGCGAATTGGTAATGCGTGTCAATCAAATTCTCAAACAAGGTAAAGTGCGGAATCTATACTTTACCGAATTCGTTATTCAATAGTCTATTCGAATGAGTGAAATTCTAAGCCAAGAAGAAGTCGATAGCCTGCTCACAGGTCTAAGTTCAGGTAAAGTCGAAGCCGAAACAGATGCGCCCCCTGAACCTGAAGGCTTAAAGCCGTATGATTTTACTAGCCAGGACCGGGTGATTCGCGGCCGCATGCCGACCTTTAAGGTTATTAATGACCGGCTCGCCCGTCAAATGGGCAGCAGTCTATCAAAACTGTTGATGACCAACGTCGACATAAGCGCAAGTAACATGGAGACTTTGAAGTTTTCTGATTTCGTGCAATCTCTGCCGGTTCCGACCAGTTTGCATGTCTTTCGGATGTTGCCCTTCAGGGGCCATGCATTGTTGGTGATGGAGAGTCAGTTAGTCTTCAATTTGATCGACACTTTCTTTGGCGGTTCAGGCAATGGCAAAGCCAAGATCGAGGGTCGCGAATTCACACCGATTGAAGAAATGATGATTCGCAAGGTAGTAACAGCATTGCTTGAAGATATGGTCAAAGCCTGGAGTCCAGTTGAAAAGGTAACCCCCCAATTTGTTCGCTCTGAAGTTAATCCGCAATTTGCAACGATTGTGCTGCCGGCTGATTTGGTTATTACGGCGAAGTTTGACGTCGAGTTAGAGCAAAATGCGGGAAAGGTTACGATTTGTCTGCCATATGCCATGATTGAACCCATTCGCCATAAGCTTTCGTCGGGTTTTCAGAGTGAAGCCTTGGAAATTGATCACGAATGGCAGAAACGGGTTAAAGACCAGATATTAAACTCGATGGTGGATATTGCCGTTCAATTAGGTACCACTCAAATTACAGGGGAACGCCTGATTCATTTTAAGGTTGGTGATGTTATTCAATTGGATCAAAACGCATCGCGAAGCTTGATCGGGCTGGTGGAAGATGTACCTAAATTAAGAGGGTTTGCCGGAGTCCGGAACAAATACCAAGCATATAAAATAGAACAAAAATTGACATTGGAGTAAAACGATGGAAGAGACCGCTAAAGTTGAAACACCTGAAAATGAAATCCCCAACCAAGAAGCAGAAGTAAAAGCCAATCCGTCAGCGGCCCCGGCACAGGAAACTCAAGACCGGGAGATTGATTTTATTTTGGATATTCCATTGGAGTTATCGGTCGAACTAGGTCGGACACGTATGCTAGTAAACGATTTATTGCAATTGGGACAGGGTTCGGTCGTTGAATTGGATAAACTGGCCGGCGAGCCGCTGGAAATATATATTAATCGGAAACTGGTGGCGCGTGGTGAGGTTGTAGTGGTTAATGAAAAATTTGGTATACGGCTGACCGATATCGTTAGTCCGATTGAGCGTGTTAAGAGCTTGCATTGATTACAACCATTATAAAGTATTGGAACTGCCAGCATTAAAATCGCGTATTTTAGGGAACAATTTACGAACTGATAAAGAGCTGTCTTCTGGATGACATAATGAATTCTCTGGTAACTGATCCTTCTCAAACACTTACAACCGATCTATGGTTCACCCTGATTAAAAGTGCAGCCATGCTATGTGTGGTATTGGGGATCCTGCTGGCAGTTCTTTTCTTGATACGTCGCTTGTTTTATCAGCAAAGCCGGAATTCTGGCCAGGGTTTGATTAAAATGCTGGCGACCTACAGTGTGGCGCCCAAGCAGCGGCTTTTGCTCCTGGATGTGTTGGGCGAAAAAATCCTGGTTGGTATCACACCGCAGAGCATTCACCGGATTGCTACCCTGCAAGACGCTGGTGAAGTCGAGATCCCGAATCCTGCGCTTACTTCCGGCTTTTTCAAAGAGATTTTTCAAAGCGCTTTCAAAAAACAAACCCAAAATAAACCGACGGCAGGTCCATCTTGATGTATTGGACACTCAATCCGCTGTCAAAGGGTTCTGAATCTTATTTGGTAAGTTTTGGCAATATGATGAGATGGCGGGGTTTCGATAAAGATCCCCAACATATACTATTCTATTTGAGATGATACGAAGAATAATCATTATGGCGGTTTTCTTGCCTCTGGTTTGCGGTGTTTTGCCGGCATTTGGTGCTCCGCTTCCGCTGCCTTCGGTCCAAATTGGGGTCGGTGAAGCAGAGAATCCGGAAGAAGTATCGGTGGTTTTGCAAATTGTTGCGTTGCTGACCATCCTGTCCTTGGCGCCCGCCATTTTGATTCTTATGACATCCTTTACGAGGATTGTGGTTGTATTTCACTTTCTGCGACAAGCCTTGGGTACACAGCAATCTCCACCCAATCAAGTGGTGATCGGATTGTCACTCTTTATTACTTTTTTCATTATGACACCGGTTTGGCAGCAAGTTTACGGCAAGGCCCTGCGGCCTTACTTAGACAAGGAAATTTCGTATCAGGAAGCGTTCGACAATGCCAAGACGCCGGTGCGCCAATTCATGTTGTACAACACCCGTGAGAAGGATCTGGCTTTATTTGTCAATGCATCCCGATCTGAAAAACCCCCAACACCTGATGATGTCTCTCTGTTGGTGTTGATTCCGGCGTTTGTCATTAGTGAATTAAAAACAGCCTTTATTATTGGCTTTGTGTTGTATGTACCATTTTTGGTTATCGATATGGTTGTCGCCAGTGTGTTGCTGTCCATGGGAATGATGATGTTGCCGCCCATCATGATATCGTTGCCCTTTAAAATAATGTTGTTTGTTTTGGTTGACGGTTGGAATTTACTAGTAGGTTCAGTCGTCAAAAGCTTTGGAGTTGCATGACATGACGCCTGAATTTGCGGTCACATTTGCCAAAGATGCCATCATGCTGACGGTCATGGTTGCCATGCCCATGCTGGGCCTTGGATTAATCGTGGGACTGGCCATCAGTATTTTTCAAGCCACTACTTCCATACAGGAAATGACATTGTCGTTTGTGCCTAAAATCCTGGCGGTGTTGTTTGGGCTGCTATTTTTTGCGCCCTGGATGTTGGAAAAACTGGTCAGCTATACCAATAGAATTTTTTCCAATATTCCCATGTATATTCGCTGATTTGCGAGGATGCGTCAGCTAATGGTTCGAGATACAAATGCATATTTACGGTTTTGCACCCGAAAGCTATCAAATCTTTTTACTGATTCTGGTCAGGGTCAGCGTCATATTGTTTTTGTTTCCGGTTTTCAGCAGCGGCATGCTGCCCAGCTTGGCTAAAGCCGGTTTAGCCTTTATCCTCACACTGATACTTTATCCCGTTTTACAGGTCGATCCCGCCCAGTTCCCTCGACAACCCTCCGATGTGATCATTTTGCTGGTAGTCGAATTTTTTATCGGCATGGTGCTTGCGCTCGGGGTACGCTTGTTTTTTGGCGCCATCGAATTGGCCGGGCAAATTATCGGTTTCCAGATGGGGTTTTCCATCATTAATGTCATCGACCCCCAAACCGGTACGCATGTATCCATTATGGGGCGCATCGGCAATTTGGTGGTGCTGCTCGTTTTTTTGTTGATCAACGGACATCATTTGCTGATTTCAGCGTTAGTGGAAAGTTTTGCCGTGATTCCCTTTGGAATGCTTCGCCTACAAGGTGGTTTTTTTACCCAACTGATCGATTTATCGGCACATATGTTTGTACTCAGCATCAAGATCGCCTCGCCGGCCATGGTGGCGCTTCTATTTACCAGCGCAGCGTTTGGGTTATCGGCTAAATTTGCCCCCCAAATGAACATTCTTATAGCTGCTTTTCCAGTGAAAATTGTTGTGGGGCTTATTTTTTTTGGCATGTCACTGCAAATTATACTTGTGATGACCAAAGCATACGTGGCGCAGCTTCCCGCCTTGTTTTCTTCTTTAATTGCTTGGATGGGAACCGGTTGAGTAGGGAATTCTCGAAATGGCCAGAGATGATTTCCAAGAACGAACTGAAAAGGCGACGCCCAAAAAGCGCGAAAAGGCACGGGAAGAGGGGCAGGTTGCCCGCAGTATGGAGATACCCTCGGTCCTGGTACTAATGGCGGGCATGATCGGGATGTATTTTGGTGGCTATTTTCTTTTTCACAATATTTCCGGTGCCTTGCGGCATAGTTTTTCCTTTCAGTCCATCCCGGCAGGCGATTTTAACTTTTTTTTGCAGATTCTTTACCGATTCTCAAAAACATTTTTCTTGATTGTCCTACCGGTTATGAGTGCGGTGCTGGTCACCGCACTCGTGGCCAATTTGGTTCAGGTTGGATTCAAGCTCTCTGCCAAAGCCATCACACCGAAACTCTCGCGTTTCAATATCGTCAATGGATTCAAACGATTGTTCTCGGTGCGCTCGCTGGTTGAGCTGATCAAATCTATTTTGAAACTGACACTGATCGGCATTACCGCATATTTGGTGATTAAGAGCCAGGTAGGGCAAATGATGAATCTTTACGATACCAGTATCGCCAATATTCTGCTGTTTGTGCTCAAAGGCATATTTCGGTTTTTCATGGCGGTTTTGCTGGCCATGATTTTACTGGCAATTTTGGACTATGCTTTTCAACGATGGCAGTTTGAAAAAGATATTCGCATGACCAAACAAGAAGTCAAGGAGGAGCACAAACAGGCCGAAGGTGATCCGCTGGTTAAATCACGCATACGCAACATCCAATATCAGATCGCGCAACGACGTATGATGCAAGAGGTTCCAGAGGCCGATGTGGTGGTCACAAACCCCACCCACCTTGCCTTGGCCATCCGCTACGATCAGCTATCAATGAGCGCTCCCCAAGTGGTGGCCAAGGGCGCCGGTAACATCGCTGAGCGGATTAAAGATATTGCCAATGAGCAACATATACCGGTGATTGAGAACAAGGAATTGGCCCGAAACTTGTATAAAATAGTAGAGGTCGGCCAGGAAATTCCTTCCCAATTTTTTATGGCAGTGGCGGAGTTGTTGGCCTATGTTTATAAACTTAAAGGAAAATCAATATGATACTAAATTCGCGCGATTTGAGAGGCGCCAATTGATTGGTTTGGGTTTGTCAACCATCCAACGGCCAATGCCAAAACTCAGACACTTCCATGGTGGTCTATCCTTTAGGGACCATTTTGAAACACAGTATCGGAGTTTGGCCGAAAGCGAATTTAATACCATTACAAATTCCGTTGCGGGGTAACGTTTGGAAGCCGGGACAGACAATAAAAGGTTTTTGAATGGTGTTTCAGGGGAAACACCGAATATTGTGCTCGTTATCGCCGTCATCGGTATATTGGCGGCCCTTGTTTTGCCGGTGCCCGCATTCATCCTTGATATGCTGCTGGCATTAAACATCACCACTGCTATCATTGTGCTGGTCACGGTGATGTATGCCAGATCCCCCCTCGAGTTTTCTATATTTCCGTCGTTGCTGTTGGTTTTAACCTTGTTTCGACTCAGTCTGAATGTGGCCTCAACCCGCCTGATTCTGCTGCATGGCAACGAAGGCCATCTGGCCGCTGGTGCCATCATCAAATCATTTGGTAATTTTGTTGTCGGCGGCAATTATGTCGTCGGTATGATCGTGTTTCTGATTTTAGTGTTGATCAATTTCATTGTCATTACCAAAGGCGCTGGCCGGATAGCCGAGGTGGCGGCACGCTTTACCCTGGACGCCATGCCCGGGAAGCAAATGGCCATCGATGCCGATTTAAATGCGGGGCTAATTGATGAGAATGAGGCCAGAGCCCGTCGCGAAGAAATAGCACATGAATCTAAGTTTCATGGCGCCATGGATGGTGCCAGCAAATTTGTTCGCGGCGATGCCATCGCCGGTATTATCATTACCTTTATCAACATTATCGGTGGTTTCATCATTGGTGTATTGCAACAGGAAATGCCAATGGTGGTTGCGGCACAGAATTACTCGCTGCTGACCATCGGCGATGGCCTGGTGTCACAAATTCCAGCGCTGGTAATATCCACGGCTGCCGGTATTTTAGTATCACGCGCGGCTTCCAATGACCGCATGGGTAAAGAATTCGGGAAGCACATATTTACCAATGCAAGTCCAATTTACATTGGATCATTTGTGGTTTTTCTTTTTGGCTTGGTTCCGGGTATGCCGGCCTTGCCATTTATGGTTCTGGGGACTCTTTTAGGCGGCAGTATCTATCTGTTTCAAAGAAGTCGACCTCAGGTTGTCGAAACGGCCCTTGTGGCCGCAGACGCGGAGGAACCGGAACAACTTGCGGGACCTGAAGATGTGGAGCACCTGCTAGTGCTTGACACCATGGAACTCGAGGTTGGTTATGGCCTGATTACGCTAGTGGATACCGAACAGGACGGCAGTCTGCTCAATCGCATCCGCGCTATCCGCAGACAATTCGCATCGGAAATGGGGCTCATTATACCCCCGATTCACATCCGCGATAATTTGAAGCTGCGACCATCTGAATACCGGTTGGTGATCAAAGGTGTTGAAATGGCGCGCTCCGAGGTCATGACCAATCATTTGCTGGCTATGAATGCCGGCGAAACCCCTGAGACCATTGAAGGCATTCCCACAACCGAACCTGCCTTTGGGCTTCCAGCACTGTGGATACCTCCAGAAAAAGAGGAAGAAGCCAAATTTTCCGGTTTCACGGTCGTGGACGCCTCCACTGTGGTTGCTACACACTTAACTGAGATTATTCGCAGTAATGCCCCCGATCTCCTGGGACGGCAAGAAGTCCAGCACTTGCTCAACAACTTGTCGAAAACAAGCCCGAAGGCGATTGAGGAATTGGTGCCAGGTCTTATGTCGGTGGGTCAGGTGCAGAAAGTATTGCAAAACCTTTTGCGCGAACGAGTATCGATTCGTGATTTGCTGACCATTGTCGAGACCCTGGCGGATTTTGCTCCCATGAGCAAAGATCCGGATTTGTTAACTGAGTATGTGCGCCAAAAGCTAGCGCGTATGATTCTAAGCGACTATGTGCAGCCGGATGGTATGCTGCAAATCATTTCCGTCGATCAAAAAGTCGAAGACATGTTGAGCAATGGGATTCAACATACCGATCATGGATCATACCTGTCGGTTGAACCTGGTGTCATTGAGGCCGTGCTGGCATCGACCCGCAAAGAAGTGGAACGTGTGACGGCTCTGAATATTCAACCGGCGATTCTGTGCTCACCGGTTTTGCGCCGTCACCTGCGCAAGATTGTGGAGCAGATTGCACCCTCTGTGGCGGTCTTATCCCAGGCTGAAATTATTCCCAACATTCGCGTGCAGTCCGCAGGGAAGGTTCAGTTATAAATGGGCGTTAAAATATATAGAGCCAAGAGTATTCAAGCAGCGATACGCCGCATCAAGGCCGATCTGGGCTCGGATGCATTGATTCTGAAGACGCGCCGGATTCCACCTGAAAACGGAAGTTCGTATGCAACCGGTTTATTTGAGGTGACTGCCAGTGACCGGTATGGGGACAAAAGTTCCGGGATCACCATGAATGTTGCAGCCCGAAGAAACTTTGAAGATCAGGCCACGTCTGGTATTCGTTTTGATGTCGATCAAGGACCTGAAAAGTATGCGGTCGATCATTGGGAAGTCCTGCGGGATGAAATTTTGCAAATAAAAGATATGTTTTTTTTAATGAAACACTCCGCAGCAATGCCAAGCTTTCTTATGACCCATCCCGAAATGCTGGAGCTTTATGCACGGTTGGTTAAGGCCGGTATTTCTGAATCGCGTGCCCAGGCAATCATTAAGCAAAGCCTTGCGTCGGCGCAGCCCAATGCCGCCGCTAAAAGCGTGGTAAAAATTTTATTGAATTACGTGGAAGTGTGCGATCCGTTTCAAAATCTAAACGGTCATGCCAAGCTAGCTGCTTTTATTGGCCCCACTGGTGTGGGCAAAACCACAACCATAGCTAAATTGGCAGCCGAGTTAAGTCTAAAACGCAAAAAACGGGTGGGAATTGTCGCGGTGGATAATTATCGCATTGGTGCCGCTGATCAACTTAAAACCTATGCGACAATCATGGGTTTGCCATGTCTTGCGGCGTTTACCCAACGTGATTTGGTCAGGGCCATCGGAAAATTCCGTAACAAGGATGTTATTTTAATTGATACTGCCGGTCAAAGCCACCTGGATAATAACCGGCTGCAAGAATTAGCCATGTTGATGTGCGGTGATCTGCCGATTACTTCCCATTTGGTTTTAAGTGCCGGTTCTAAGTCAGAGGATATGAAGGAAATCACAGCCAATTTTAGCCAGCTGAAACCACAGAGCTACATATTTACGAAGTTTGATGAAACCCGGCAGCATGGTGCCATCATTGATCAACTATGTGAAATGCAGTTGCCCATATCGTATGTCACCAATGGACAGCGAGTGCCAGAAGACCTTGTCACCGGTCATCAACGGACCGTTTTACGCATGATATTGAGTTAATCGGGAAAAAAACAACACCACCGGTTGGTGAATACATAAAAAAGTTTCAAGGTAGGAATGAAAGGCGCAAACAAAATGAGCATGGATTCAGGACTTGGCTTATAGTGTTTTTGGAGGGTTAACCAGCAGAGGGAGACACACGTGGATCAAGCAAGCAGTTTACGGAAAATGGTGGAAGCAACTGGCAAGCGTGACCGGTTGAATCGGCTGGAGACCGCAGTGGAAAACCCGGAGAATGTTCCCCGCGTCATCGCTATTACCAGTGGCAAGGGAGGCGTCGGAAAAACCAACATTGTTGGCAATATGGCCATGGCGCTCTCCGCAATCGGCAAAAAGGTTTTGGTACTGGATGCAGATTTGGGTTTGGCCAATATCGATATTATTTTTGGCATTCATCCCCAATACAATATTGGCCATGTACTAAACGGAGAAAAAGAACTGTCTGATATCATCGTTGATGGTCCTCCGGGTATCCGGATTATCCCCGCGGGTTCAGGATTTGTTAATTTGACTCATTTGACTGAGGGGCAAAAACTGAGCCTACTTAGCGAATTTGAAGCCCTTAACGAAATATCGGATATTTTTCTGATTGACACCGGTGCTGGAATTTCTTCCAATGTTTTGTATTTTAACTTGGCCGCGGATGAGTGCATTATCGTGGCCACGTCTGAGCCGACATCGATTACCGATGCTTACGCAATGATTAAGGTCATGTCTTCCCAGCACAACGCGAAGCATTTTAAATTGCTGGCCAACATGGTCAAAAGTGAAAGTGAAGCAAAATCGGTTTACAAAAACCTATGTCAAGCCGCCGATCGTTTTTTATCCGGTGTGGCAATCGAATACCTTGGTTATATCCCGCGGGATGAAAAAATATGCGATGCCGTTAAACAGCGTCGCACGGTGATGGATTTTTGTCCGGCGTCGGCTTCCAGTTGTCAATTTAAGAAACTGGCCCAGCGACTTTGGGAGTCACCCAAGCGTTCTGATAATGTCGGCAACATTAAATTTTTCCTGCATCGTTATATTAGTGCCAAAACAAACACAGCCGACCAACATGCACTATAATGCAACCGACACCCAATAGCTCGATGGTGTATTTTGCTAATTATGCGATAAAAAAGAGTATCTAACCATTAGTGTTAATGCAGTCAAAGCTAGAAAGGTCCAAAAAGGATCATGCCACGTAACCAACAAAATCAAGCTGCCAAGGCCATATCCGGGGCATTCAGCCCGGAAGAGCGCGAACTGCTTATCGTTAAATATGCTTATTTGGTTAAGCATTATGCGGGCCGCATGGCGATGCGATTACCCTCCAGCGTTTTGTTTGATGAACTGGTCAGCGCCGGCAGCGTGGGATTAATTGATGCCATTGACAAATTTGATCCCAGCAAGGATGTCGATTTAAAAACCTATGCCTCCTATCGCATCAAAGGGGCCATACTGGACGAGTTACGCAGTATGGACTGGTATTCGCGGCCGATGCGCAAGAAAATGCAAGACATCGAAAAAGCGATGACCGCGGTTGAGGCCCGCGAGGGGCGTCCCGCTAAAGATTGGGAGATCGCTGAAGAGCTGGGAATGGAATTGGAGGCCTACTTTAAGATTCTTTCAAATATTCACAATATCGCGCTTTTCAGTTTTGATGAATACATCAAAGATGATGCTAACGACATTCTGGCCAAAAAATCATTTCAAGATAAAATTATGAGCGATGATGACCCGGACAAGCATCTTGCCAAAGAAGAGATGAAACAAGTGGTTGCTCGCGCCATCCGAAGTCTATCGCAAAAGGAACAGACAGTAATTTCTCTTTACTACTATAATGAATTGACTTTGAAAGAAATCGGGGAGGTGCTCAGTTTAACCGAGTCAAGAATTTGTCAAATCCATACCATGACACTCATTAAACTCAGATCACGACTAAGGCAATACTTCCAAAACTAATTGGAAGATAAAAGACCCTTGACGATTTAGAAACGCCATTTGATCAGTGACCATTTGTGCCGGCAAAACTCATGAAGGAATCCAATGCGAATACAATCGATGAGGCGCTCATATCTCAAAATGATATCGATCAACTTTTAAAAGATGTCGTAGAGCCTGATGAGCCTGCGGGGTCTAGTGATATCGTTGAAAACACACAAGATGCGGAGACACAGGCGGCGCCGTTAGATCCAAACAAGGGCCCCAATAGTGCTAAGCCACAACAAAAAGGAGATTTGGATTCATCGTTAGGGCAGGCACAAGGGCCCCAAGCCACTGACACCCATCATGCTAGTGCCGAAAAGGCAAATAAAGCTACCGGTACTAAAGAAATTGAATCAAGCCTCGTATCACAAGATGATCTTGATGCGCTATTAAGCGATACCTCTGAACAAGCGCAAGCTAAGGATGACGAAGCCCCGGATCGCATCATACTGGAAGAACCGGACGAAGAAGAACCGGCTCAGAAAGAAGAACCAGATCCGGCACCAAACGTAAAATCACCAACCAAGCCGATGGTCAAAGGGCGCAAAAAACGCTCGACCATTATATTAGTCATTGCGGGCATATCAATGTTTGTGGTCGGTGGGTGGGTGATTCTTAAATTGTTAAACCGGACGCATGAACCGGAAACTCAACCAGTGCAACGTTTTCAGATCGTCACTCCGAAAGCGGCCAAATCATTGGCCTCGCGGGTAATGCCTAAGCCGCTGACAGATGACAATTTGGTCCAGTTGGAAGAATTTGTTGTATTCGCGCCTCCTGAAAAGCCAGGCATCACATTTCTTCGATTGAAAGTATCGCTGACAATGAATGACCCGATGCTGGCCAGGAAAATCAAAGCCAATCGGGTTTTTTACAGAAGTATTATTTTTAATCGCCTCAATGATGTAGTGGCAACTAAACATGTAAGGGAGATTGAGCCACGTAGAATTGAAAAGTTGCTTGTTGAAGCGTTGCGCCCGTCTCTGCCGGGCAGAGCTCTTAAAAAAATAATGTTCACTAAATTCATTGTTACCTAAAATGGCGTCTATATCAGACTTAAATATCGTTATTCAACAAGGCGGCAAGGTCCAAGAAGTGCAGAATCCCCGGCAGGGCCAACTGGATCCGAATCATGTGATTGCTCACCATCAGATTAAAAAAGTAGACAAGAAGAAGAAAACGGTTAAACAGTCACAAGACGCAGATCAAGTTCAACCAGATGCCGAGAACCCCCAAAAGTCTAAACACCGTAAACAATCTTCTTCTCGCGCAAAAATGGCAAAAGGCAAAAACGCCCTAGCCAAGAGGCGCGGGCGATTAATTGATACCGTCGTCTAATCACGTTCTAGCGGATGAAACCAGTTTCGATGAGATTAACAGTTGGTTTAAGGCAAAATGCTGAATCAGGTTGAAAAATGGAAATTTTTTCGCTTAAATTTTGGATTTTTTTTCAAATGCTGGTCGACGTATTTTTGGTAGTTATGGTGATTTATTTTTTAAGAAATATGCGAGCCGGCTGGCATCGCGAGGCGACAACGGCAGCATCAGAACGGATTATTACAATGCTGGAACCTCTATTAAATGAGGCCGATCGTACGACTCGGACCTTTACCAATCAATTGAATGAAAAGAAAAGCCTTATCCGTGATTTAAATGAAAAACTAGATAGCCGCATCATTAGCTTGAATTTACTTTTAAATCGATCCGAAGCGTGGCTACAAGACCCATCACCTAAGATGGCGGTGGCGGCTAAAACCAATGTATGTGATCAACAGGAATCCATTATCCAGATGCATGCAAAGGGATTGAATGCCGCCACCATTGCTCGCAAGCTTTCCATGTCACAGGGTGAGGTGGATCTTGTGATAAATCTGAAACAGAAATTTCAATCCATGCAATAGATCATTACGGAGACGTGCATGCGATATCGAACGCATCGGTTTGATCCCACCTAATTCATTGGTAGATAACCGCCATGGTCGCCTTTGTCATATCCTCTTCTGAAATTATTCTGCAAAATTATCGGCAGGCAGAGTTTCAATTACCCTCTGCAGCGAAACAAACCATGCTTGAGGCCAAGGTGCTGTCTGTGAAGCGGCCTGATTATGCTGAACTCTGGGTTCAGGGTCAAAAAGTGCGCGCTAAAACGTATGCGCCTTTACAGCGAGGCCAACAGATAAAGCTTGCCCTGACCAAGGCCGGCCGCCAACCAATATTTAAGCTGGTGTCAACCAACGGTTCGAACCATTCAGGCCTTCCAAACCATAGTGCCGGTTTCATCGATGGATCCCAAATATTTGCTAAGCTGACCGCGGTCATGAATTATTTTAATGAACGATCAGATCCAAATGTGACCTCAGCATCTGTCAAACAGTTTATTGCTCGCATCCGGGCTATCGCCTGGCAATCAGAAGACGGCAACATTGACCACCTGAAATCCATGGTTAAAAACAGCGGGCTAATGTGGGAAAATAAACTGGCAAGATCGTTGACGGCGGCACAACAATTGTCGCTAAACCAGGTTGACCGGATGATTGCCGATGATTTGAAAGCATTGGCGCTAAAAATCGGCCAAACGACAGGAACATCGGATAGCGTTCTTGGGCGTGGGCTGCAATCTTTTAGTGAGGCACTTGAAAATCTGCAAGTTCTAAACAAGCTAACCGCCGAAGAGTTTGGGCGCTACCTATTGCCGCTGCCGCTAGTGGAGAACACGGATTTTTCACTGGGGCAATTGCTGATCGATATCGGAACGCGTGCGAAAGCCCGCGCTGAAAGAGGTCCTGATTTGATTCGGTTGGCATTTCTGTTGGAGATGTCGAATCTTGGGAAAATTCGGGGTGATTTCACGGTTCAGCATCAGACCGTACAGGGTACTTTCGATGTAACCTGCAAAGATACGCAGACCCTTATGGTAAATAAGCGCAACGATTTAATCGCTAAGCTAAATGAACTGAATTTCAATCCCGGTGATATTCAGATTAATTTACTCTCTTCGGAAACGGACTTGGAGCAATCTTTTATTGACCAGATGACCATGCCGTCGGACAAGATGGTTAACATCGTCATATGACAGGTTGGTTTTGATTTGCTAATGACAGCTAATCCCTGGTCTGTAAATGCTGGACTAACCGTTCTGAGCAGCACTGGCCGCAGCCGAACTTTATTTAGCGCTAAGCCATAAAAATGTCTGATTTTCCAAAATATCCTCGCAAAAAAGCGGTGGCATTACGCTATCAACCGCACAAAGATAGTGCTCCCAAGGTCACCGCCAAAGGTACCGGTCCGGTTGCCACCCGTATTATTGAACTCGCCCGCGAACACGGTATCCCCATAAAAGATGATCCCGATTTGATTGAAGTGCTGTCCAAATTGGATATCGATGACGCCATCCCCGCCAGCGTGTACGTGGTAGTCGCCGAATTATTGGCATTTGTATATTCCCTCAACCGGCAAAAACAACCTAGCTAGGTAGTTTTTGCCGTGCCTGCTTCTTTTGCACCAAGATAAATTTATCCCATTTTAAGCGACAACATAAGGTGTTTGCTACAGCGAGACTGATCTAATTATAACATATTGAAATAGTTATATTAAATATAAAATTTGCAACACCTAAATTTGGATTCGAATTTGAATAAAAATAAAATCTTGGCATTCTAATTGCTAAGTCTTGGTATCAAATTAAACGGCAAAGGAGACTAAAGCATTGCTACATCAGATGAGAATGCCGGTGACCGGCGCTAATCGACAAAGAATGAAATTCGATATGTTATCCAACCACCTGGTAAATTCCTCAACGGTTGGTTTTAAAGGCGACATCCTGACATTCGATGATGCCATGGGGATTCAGATGCACAATAATTTTAAACAAGGTGAACTGCAGCGTACCGGCAATGAGCTTGATGTAGCCCTTAACAGTAATGGTTTTTTTGCGGTGGAAACCCCTGCCGGTACCCGTTATACCCGCAATGGCAACTTTAAGTTAAGCGATGAAGGCATGTTGCTAACGCAATCTGGATATCCGGTGTTGGGTGACAGTGGACCCATTAACATTGAAGGTAACGACATTAAATTTAACGAGAATGGTGATGTCAATGTCGATGGCCAAATTGTTAATCGGCTAAGGGTTTCGACTTTCAAGTCACCGGATAAATTGCGCAAAGAAGGCAGTAACCTTTTTGCCTATGATGGTCCCGAAGGAGATGCATCTGAGCCCGAATGGGTTCAAATGGCCCAAGGGTATGTTGAAGCACCCAATGTCAAAATGGTGGGAGAGATGACCAATATGGTGGAAACCGTGCGAATATTTGAGGCTTTTCAGAAACTTATGCAGACCTATGATGATATGGCCGGAAAAGTTATCAGCGAGGCCGGAAGGATATAGTTTTATCCTTACCATCGGCCACTGACTTTCAGAATAAAACCAGAATAAAGATCAGAGTGGATTTGAGGAGGAAAACATATGCTCAGAGGATTATACACGGCGGCTTCCGGTATGGCATCCCAGCAAATGCTCATTGACGTTATTTCAAACAACATTGCTAATGCCAACACCACTGGATTTAAAAAAAGCCGATGCAATTTTCAGGACTTAATGTATCAGACGCTATCGGTGGCTGGCGCCACAACAGCCGGCGGGGGCCAGATACCGGTGGGCATTCAAACCGGCATGGGGGTTTCGGTGGCCGGGGTTCAAAAAGTTAACACCCAGGGTGATTATCAGCAAACCGGCAATGAATTGGACTTGGCCATCGAAGGCAAAGGATTTTTCAGGGTGCAGACCGGTGATGAAGAACGATACACGCGAGCCGGTAACTTTACGGTCGACAGCGAAGGCTTTCTCACCACCGCCAATGGTGACCGCCTACAGCCGGAAATATCTGTGCCGCAGGACACCGTCACGATTTCGGTTCAACCCAATGGAACCATGACCTTCTACGGCCCCGGCAGCCAGGAACTGGGTACCGCCGAAGTCGTTCTTTACAATTTCATGAACCCTGCCGGTTTATATGCGACCGGCCGCAATTTATTAAAGCAGACCGACGGCTCGGGTGATCCCATTGAAGGTACACCCGGCAGTGACGGATTCGGTACGATATCCAATACGTTTCTGGAGATGTCCAATGTCAGTATCGTCGAAGAAATGGTGGCCTTAATTGTGGCCCAACGCGCCTATGAGGCCAGCTCCAAAGCCTTGCAGACCGCTGAAAATATTTTGCAAATGACCAATAACGCCAAACGCTAAGCCGCAAACTTTAGATATAGGAAAAATATCATGCGATCTGATATTACGCACACAAATCGAAAGGAAGCTACCTTGATACTTGTTTGTCGGGCCATACGCTATTTGGCAGTGGCTTCGATCTGTAGTGGCTTCGTCTTAATTTTTAGCACTCTTGCCATTGCAACGGCAACAGCCCCGTCGCCAGAAGTAATTGTAGTCAAAGAATACATCCAAGTCCCGGACGATCACATTAAACTTGCATCGATAGCTGACATCCAGGTGCCTGGCAGGGTCAAAGACAAAATTGGTCGCATTTCCCTGGGTACGGCACCCCGACCAGGGATGGAAAAGATTCTGCCGGGCCATTGGGTGGCCTCTAAAATCCGATCGCGCAAATGGGTCGGTGAGACGGTTCAGGTTATTGTACCCCGGCAGGTCCATGTGACCCGTGCTAGTCAAACATTGACCGACGAGCGGTTACAAGCAATTTTTCAAGATTATATTCGTACCCAACTCAAAGATATTCAATTTAATATCAGCCGCTTTAAAGCGCGCGGAATGAAAACCTTGCCGGCCGGCGAGTTGAGCTATCAAATACAACCAACCCGCACAAAAAAAATCATGGGGCAGACAAATCTCGGCCTGTCTCTCGCTGTGAATGGGAAAGCGGTAGGTCGTTTATCATTGTCGGGCTGGGTGGATCGTTTTGAAAAAGTTGTTTGTGCGCAGCGCGATATAACCCGCGGCACCATCATATCGGCGGACGATTTGATCCTGGAGTCTGTTAACATCGCCAAAGCACCCATGGGTGTATACCATCGCCTTGAAGATGTGATTGGCAAGCGAACTCGCCGTGCCATACGGGTCAATTCGATCATTCGAGGACCGATGATGGAAACCCCACCGCTGATATTCAAAGGAGATCGCGTTAAGTTGGTGGCCAAAATCGGTGCCTTGACGGTCCGAACAATTGGAATTGCCAAGAATGAGGGCGGCAAGGGTGACCAGATTCGTGTGGTGAATATCAGTTCTAAAAAAACGGTCGTGGGCCGGGTCATGGATGCGGCTACGGTCGAGGTCGTATTTTAAGGAGGTTTAGCGTGAACAATCGTTTTATAAAACATACCAAGGGGATTCTGTTTGGCAGTCTTTTTGTAATTTTGCTTGGTTGCTCTTCATCAAGTCCGATGGTTCAACCTCAAAAACTGGCCGCTTCCAATCCTCCGCCATTTAAGCCTTTCTTGGCGATGCCGGTTCCGGCCGAAGGTTCTTTGTGGACGGACAATGGTGAATTATTATTTGTGGATAACAAAGCGCGTCGGGTGGGCGATACTATTACCATTGATATTGTAGAGAATGCATCCTCGGAACTAAATGCCAATACTAAAGCTGATCGGTCTTCTTCTCTGGAAGCCAATATTGAAGAATTTTTGGGCTACATCCGTTACCTGGAAGAAAAGAACCGGCGCTTCAAGCGTGACAAGGATGGCAACCTGGTCGATTCTTTGTTCAAAGGCAGTTTGGAGAGCAAATTCAAGGGCGATGCTAAAACTGACCGTGATGGGCGCGTGACAGCTTCCATCAGTGGTCGCGTGATTGAAGTGCTGCCCAACGGCAACCTGGTGATTCAAGGCCGCCGCGAGATGAAGGTTAATTTTGAGGTTCAGGTCATTACGGTGACCGGAATAGTGCGACCCAAGGATATTGATGTTGATAACCGCGTGAAATCGACTTTTCTGGCCGATGCCCGTGTCGAATATTTTGGCAAAGGTGTGCTGGCTGACAAACAAAAACCTGGTTGGGGAACTCAGGTGCTGGATAAAATCTGGCCGTTTTAAATATCGGGAGGAAATTAGACAGATGCATCGGATATTCAATCGATTTGCTGCTCGTGTGACCATCGTGTGGATAATTGTTTTGATCATGCTGGCTCTGACCGGTTTCGGACAGTCGGCTGACGCTTCCCGCCTCAAGGACCTGGTATCCATCAAAGGTGTGCGTTCCAACCAACTGGTGGGATACGGTTTGGTGGTCGGTCTGGAAGGCTCCGGTGATAAAGCCGGAACTGAATTTACCATTCAGTCCCTGGTCAATATGTTGGAGCGTATGGGTATCAATGTTGATCAAGACGATGTCAAAGTGAAAAACGTGGCAGCTGTAATGGTTACGGCCAAAATGCCGCCGTTTGCGCGTGTTGGCAGCCGGATCGATGTCGTGGTGTCTTCCATCGGTGATGCCAAAAGCCTGTATGGCGGGACCCTGTTGATGACGCCCTTGAAAGGGGTTGACAATCGGATCTATGCGTTGGCGCAGGGACCTTTAGGTGTGGGCGGTATCGCGGCTAGTGGTGAAGCCGGCGGGGGTGTGAGTATCAATCACGCCCTGGTGGGCCGGATTGCCAAAGGAGCCAGTGTGGAACGTGAAATTCCGATAGATTTAAACGGAAAAGATGCCATCACCCTCGCGTTGCATAATCCGGATTTTACCACCGCTATAAGAATGTCGGAAACAATCAATAAAGCCATCGGATCAGATTTTGCTCAGGCGATTGACTCGGCCACTCTGCAAGTCAAGGTGCCGGTGGAAATGCGTGATAATGTCACCCGCTTTATCGCTCAAATCGAACCGCTGGACGTGGTGCCGGATATGATTGCTAAAATTGTGGTCAACGAAAAAACCGGCACCGTCGTCATTGGTGAACATGTCCGTATTTCAACAGTGGCAGTATCACACGGTCTGTTGAGTATTTCGATCAAGGAAAATCAGAATGTTTCGCAACCCGGACCATATTCCGGATTTACCGATGCCGAGACGGTTGTAACCCAAGATACGGATATTCAAATTTCAGCCGAAGAAAACAAAGTGTTAATTGTTCCCGGCGGCTCCACCATCGGTGAATTAGTGCGTGCCTTAAATGCCATCGGTGTGGGTCCCCGGGGATTAATCGCCATATTTCAAAGTATCAAGGCCGCAGGTGCCTTGCAGGCTGAAATTGAAATAATCTAACAGTGAACCGCCGAAAAACGTTACAGGTGTTATAAACATCAAAGGATAACGATATGACCATTAATTCGATCAACTCCAATGTGCCCACAGGCACAACCAAAACCGTGGATCAAACCCAAAATGCCAAACTGCGCCAAGTCTGTGCTGATTTTGAGTCGGTATTTCTGAACTACATGTTACAGGCCATGCGCAGTACCCTGCCGGGCGATGATGTGTTCGGCAAAAGCTTTCAGAAAGATATGTACGAATCCATGTATTTTGAAAAAATCGCTGAAACCGTCTCGGGCAACAAGGGATTGGGTATTGGCGAGGCTTTGTACCGTCAGCTCAGCAGTTATTTGCCCTCCACACAGATTATAGATGAGGCAGCAAAGAGTGTGGATATGAACAACTCCGAAGAATAAGGAAATAAGGGTACCATTGAACCTCCGATTTTCAGAATCGAAACATTACAGAAGTCGGGATGATTTGCCGATAACTAGATAAGGAAGCGATTTACCGGGAGAATCATTATGGATATTGTTACGGCCAAAATCGAAACATTATTTCAAGAAAAATTATTATTATATCAGGATTTGCTGGAAGTCTTGAAACAGGAAGCCGCCTGTCTGGGCGAGGTGGATGTGGACAGGTTATGGCAGTTTTCCAAAGCCAAACAGGACTTGGCCGTTCGTATTGACGAAATTCGCCATCAGATTTTAGCGGTTTTAACCGACGCTTCGATTGAACATGGCATGGACACGTCCTCTTTTAACGTTTCCAAAATTATGACCCTGTTATCGGCCCCGCTATATCAAACCTTGCGCCGTTTCAATATGTCGCTAATGACACTCAAAGATGAAATTCAGACCCTGGCAGCCCAAAATAAACGGTTTGTGGAAGATTATTTAAAAATATTAGATGATTTGATGGGAATTATTACGGCCACTGATCAGAATGATCCGGTATACGCCGCAACTTCGCATACCGATCGGCGCGCAAACCTTTTACTGCACACCGAGGTTTAGCTATGTCGGGAATTACCACGCTTTTAAATATCGCCAAAGGTGCGCTTGCCGCCCAGCAATATGGCTTAAATGTCACCGGTCATAACATTGCCAATGTGAATACACCCGGTTACAGCCGCCAGAACGTACCCCACACGTCGGCCATGCCGTATCAAGCCGGCGGCTTTTTGATCGGAAATGGCGTGGAGGTTGATCAGATTCAACGTTCAACGGACCTGATGCTTGAAAATCGACTTCGCCAGAGCAATTCGGACTTGGCTGGATTTGAAGAAATTGCCAATTATATCCGCATTCTCGAAAATGCATTTAATGAGAATACGGATGACAGCATGAATCAGTTGCTATCCGATTTTTGGAATTCCTGGCAGGATTTATCCAACAATCCCCAGGGTATTCCTGAAAGGGTGGCGGTGTATAATGCCGGCGTCCGTTTGACTGAAAAATTCGATGCCTTGAATGCGGAGCTTTTGAATGTTGAAACTGAAATGACTCAGGAAGTGGAAGTTTCCATTACTGAAATTAATAACTTAACAGTCCAAATAGCTGATTTAAATAAACAAATCGTGGTGCTAGAAACAACCCGATCAGCCAACGATTTGCATGATAAACGGGACGTATTGGTGACCCAATTGGCTCAGCATATCGGAATCCGTGTTTTTCCTCAAGATAACGGCGCCTATACCATTGTTACCGGAAATGGCAACACTTTGATATCAGGGGTTGATGCTTATCGGCTAGAGCTTTCAGGTGGTCGTGTATACTGGGAAGGCTCGGCTGGTATGATGGACATCACAGATCGTATTGAAGGTGGTAAAGTGGGCGGATGGTTAGATATGCGCGATGAAATCGTGGCCAAATATAAGACCGATTTGGATGAATTGGCCCATGGTTTGGCCTGGTCTGTTAACCTGCAGCACAGCCAGGGTGCTGGCTTGGAATACTTTGATGCGCAGTTGATCGGCAGTTATGCCGTCACAAACCCTGCGGCCGATTTATCGCTCACAAGCACCCTTGATTTTGGTGATAAGATCGATTTTACCAAAAATTTTAAAATGTGGATCAAGGATAATACACCGGCAGCACCGGTGTCTGTGGAAATCGATCTTTCCACTTTGGCCACACCATCACTAAATGAATTTGTGGCGGCTTTCAATGTGGCTGCCGGCGGGCGTGTGCTGGCCAGTGTCAATGCTGACAACCAATTACAATTCCAACCCCAAGGTACCAATCAATTTGCATTTGGCGACGACGGTTTTGACGATTCCGGGTTTGCGGCCGCGCTTGGCATTAACACCTTTTTTCAGGGCCATGACGCCATGACCATCAGGGTCAATGAGGTGTTGAAAGATCCGGAATACATCGCCGCGGCCAAATTGGACATCAACGGCGCGTTCGGTGTGGGCGACAACCGCAATGCCCTAGCCTTGACCGACGCGCAGCATATGCCTGTCAGCATTGATCAATGGACCTATATTCGCAATCAACCGCCCACCAGTAAAACCGTTTCAACATCATTTGACGAATATTACCGCACCATGGTCAGCTCGCTAGGTGTCAAAGCATTGAGCACGTCTCGCGACGTGGAATTTAACCAGACGATGGTAACGAAAATCGGTGAGCAGCGGGATTCCATTTCGGCGGTATCGCTGGATGAAGAGATGGTCAGTCTAATGAAATACCAGCATGCGTATGCCGTGGCCGCCAAATTGCTCACCATGGCTGATGAAGTTCTTGAGGATCTGGTTAGGGCTAAATAATAGATGTTATGAAAAAGTAACCAACTGCAAAGGGGATGATGATGCGGGTCGCGCATTCAACTCTGTATAATACCAACATGCTACGGTTGGGCGATCTGACCAGTCGACTCAGTCTTGCCAATGAGGTGGTTTCCACTGGTAAACAGATCAATAAGCTATCAGATGACCCCACCGGGTTAAATCAGGTATTAAACATCAAAGCCAATCTGGCCAATCTGGAACAGCTTAAGCGCAATATATCCGAGGGACGCACCTGGCTGAATTCGGCTGAAACCGCCCTCGCAACAACCAAAGAATTGGTCACCGATACCAAGGTGTTGGCCTTGGCAATGGACAACGACTCGGTGAGTTCGGCCGATCGTGCCGAAGCTGCTGCGACTGTAAGGGGCACTTTGGAGCATCTGGTTATGTTGGCCAATTCGGACTTAAATGGGCGCTATATTTTCGCCGGCACCCGGATTGACACGGTACCTTTCCAACTGGATACAACGGTAAATCCGCCCACGGTCACTTACCATGGCAACGACAGTGAATTTGCTGTCAAGTCCGGTCGTAACACCACCGTCGGTGTCGGTCATGACGGGGAAAAAATTTTTTGGGAAGATACCCTGGAGGTCGATGCTACCAATAATCGCATTGATTTTAGTGAAGACGGTGGCACGACCCAGTTGGTGGCCACGATCCAAAATGGCACTTATACCGCCGATGCTCTGGCCGCCGAAGTGGAGCGCGCCCTGGAAGCTGCATCGGGTGTGGGGCGGGATTTTACCGCCACCTATGATGCCAATACCCGTCAGTATGCCATCACCAATGATGATGCAGGCAATCTGCAGATGCTGTGGAATTCAGGTGCCAACACAGGTACCAGTATTGCCCCCGATTTGGGCTTTGATCCGACTGCCGACGATGCGGTCGGTGGGCCCTACACCAGCGACAGGGAAGCACGCTGGGGTATTTTTCAGACCTTAATCGATCTTGAGGGGTATCTGCAGACCGATGATCGCAATGGCATTAACCGGTCTCTTTCACGGTTGGATGCTAATCTCAACCATATGATTGCCGGCGTTTCATCCATTGGTGAAAAAGAAAGCCGCCTGGATGTTAAAGAGCAGATTATCGAAGATTTAATCCTTTCATATGAGGAAAAGCGTTCGAAAATCGAAGATGCCGATATCATCGAGGCGGTTTCCAAACTGCAAGCTGCTGAAATGGCGTATCAAGCCGCCCTGGCTTCAACGGCCCGGATCTTAAGGTTAAGCCTGGTAGATTATATGTAATTGACCGCAATTATCCCAATGCGATGCAGCTTGTTAATTTTTTCATTTTGCATTACGATTAGTCCAGCTTAGGTTTATGCTTACTTTTAATCGCCAGGGAGGGCGTATGCTGGTCTTAACGCGTAAAATTGGAGAAAGTATTCATATCAATGATGATATTGTTGTCAGTGTTGTCGAGGTAAGTCGGGGCAAGGTTCGAATCGGTGTAGAGGCACCCGGCGATGTATCAATTCTGCGCAGTGAAATATATAGCCGTATCCGTGAGGAAAATATTGAATCCTCCGCCAGCAAAACCGAGACGTTGACGGATGCGGTTAAACTTCTAAAAAGGAAAATCCAGCCAAGGAAATAAATTGGAGCTGACCACCCAACAATTTGGAACCGTTCAAATCGACGACGAGAAAATTTTACAGATGCCGGCTGGTATGCCGGGCTTTGCAAACTTAAAACGGTTTATTGTTATCGAACGCGAAGAAATTACGCCGTTTTTCTGTTATCAGTCGGTGGATCAAGCGATGCTGTCGTTTATCATCATCAATCCATATCTGATTGAACCGAACTATACCGTGGATGTGAGCGCAGGTTTGGATGAGATCGGATGGACCGGCAGCGAGCCGGCAGATATTAAGACCTATGTTATCGTCAATACGTATGATGGATTGCCGGAAAAAATGACGGCTAATCTTCTGGGCCCTTTGCTAATAAACACCACACGCCGCGAAGCGGTTCAAAAAGTCTTTCCCAATTCGCCCTATTCTCACAAGCATCCCTTATTCGGCCAAGCGGAATGAGGGCAAACACCAACAAACGGGTGCCGGTGTCTTACGGCCCGCTCAGAAGCAGTCGTCATCCGGTTATATCTTCCGTCGAAACGAGCCTATACCTTTTTATCAAAAAGGATTCCCAGCATTTCTTGCATTTTAGCGGCCAGGTTTAAAAGGCCTTCCGGCGGAATTTCCCGGATGAGGTCATTGGTATCCTTGTTAATGACCTTGATCATGGTGCGGCCGGTGGTTTCGTGAACGGAAAACTGCAGCCCCACATGATGCAGCATATCCAGATCATTTGTCAGCGTTTCCAGCATTTCCTGGCTGGCCTCAGCTGCCTGTTCGGTCTGGGCCTCTTTTTTTTCAGCAGGTTGCTGCATTTGCTGGGCTTTCAGGGCCTCGTTACTTTGCACCACTTTAGCGCGCGCCATAGATCCCGAAGAAACTTCCGGACTGCTCGCTTTTAAAGTACTTTCAATTGCCCCAAACATGGATTCACCTCTTTTCGTTGGTTAATTTATGTGCGACTTTGGGTGCCATACATGCCGATTATGTTTTTGCGATATCTGAGCCGACTAAGGTCTTTAGCCATCTTATCGCGATGGGCCTCGATCTTTTTAATGGCCTCATCGACCTGTTTTTGAGTATGACGTATTTGCGACACTATTGCAGATGATCGCGGCAATTCCATCTGCTTAAGCTGTGTCATGGCGGCCTGCTGCTGATCCATCAGGCGGTTCAATGTCTCCGTATTCGGGCCATCAGCCTCAAGAGCGGCGTGCACCTGAGTGGCGTTTTCAAAAATGTCGCGGTACACCTGTTGGCAGGCATCAGACGGCAACACGCAGGCCTCCTTGATCAGCAGTTTCTGTTAAATGCGGACCATTAACTTCCCGGGAGCTCGGTTCATGGTCAGCAATGCTTTCAAAACCCTCTTTAATCTCTTTTAAAATCTTATCCGCGTCATCCAGTGCGGCTACATCGTTTTTAATGTTGGCCACCGTCAGGCGCTCCATCACATATTGATACAAGGATGATAAATTATCAGCCATATCGCCACCGATATCCTTGCTCAAGGCGGAATCAAGCTCGGTAACAATGGCCATGATTTTGGAAATATTTTCGCCCCTGATTTTGACATTATTTTCCGCAAGCCCCATTCGGGCTAAGCTGATAAATTTTTGTATGCCATCAAACAGCATGAAAAGCACGTTGCTTTTATTTTCAACAATATTGGTTGCCGTTTGTTTGTATGCGTTGCACCCTGTATTCTTCATTGCGCTTCCTTTTTCAATTTGTCATTTAAGCAGTTAACATTGCCTCTAACTGGTTTTTATGGTTACTTTTTATTGGCAATGTAACTGTTCATGTTCTGCAAACTGACCAATTGCTGGCTCAGGTAATCGCTTGTGGCTTGATACTGACTCAACAGCACTTCCAACGCCGTAAACTGGGCGCGCATGCGTTCTTCCGATGCGGTCACACGGTATTCTACTTTTTCGATATCATCTTGAACATCTTCAATGCTTTTTTGAATACCATCTTGCCTAATCGACAAGATGCCATTGGATGTTTGCAGCATGGCCTCCAGCTCATTAACCATGCGCAGCGCAAACCCTTCAGCGCCAGCATCGGTTTGGGTGAAAAACTGGGCCGTATCATCTGGATCATTATTTAATTTTTCATTGAGGATTGTCGTATCCAACTCCAATTTGCCATTACTGTCAAAAGCAATGCCTAAATCAGAAAAAGTTCGAATTACATCCGAACCGGCAACAGGGGTTTTAATCAGAGATGCCAGGCGATTGCGAATTAAATTGGCGGTGGCATCGCCCAGCAGCGGTCCGGCGGTGCCCGAATCTTGATCATAAACTTGATTTTTTTGGTAAAAATCAATCATTCCATTGTAGGTCGAAATAAAGGCTTCAACGGCCGCAATAATGGTGTTGTTATCGCGCTTGATCGACAGTGTCGTTGTATCATTGATGGGATCATCATGGGCCTTTTTCAGTGTGATGGTTACCCCGGAAATTACGTCATCCAGTGTGTTGGTGTCCTTTTGGATATCTTGAACACCATCTATGTCGATACGCGAATCGCTTGCTTCTTGGAATTCATTCAGATTCTCGGTTACCCCTTTTTCAAA
>JASJAZ010000068.1 GCA_030066785.1 Desulfobacterales bacterium
AATATTAAAAGGACCTTGAATAATCTATCCCGCATTTTAAAAACCGATGAAGTTCAACTGGCAGCCGTTGCCGAACATCTATCTGATCCGGAGGCTAGCGCGGTGCTGCCACCAACCTCTGATGTGAACGATATAGATGAGCATGCGCATCTGTCCCGCGAAAAACATGCTGATCGGACGAAAATCGGCCAACATTCAGATGAATCCAGCCAGAAAGATTTGACCGTGAAAAGATCTAGTCATCGGCCTGAATCCATCGATACGGCAGAAATTGCTGAGGATTTGATAGACGGGCAAAAAGCAAATGATAAACCGCTTTCCCAAACGGTTGCAGGATCATCTAAAAAAAATAATCAAATAGACACGAATGGCCACCCCGAATTAACGCATGCAGACGGCAATTTGAGGAAAGATCATAATGCCAGCGATGACATTGTTACGGTTTTAATTGAAGCTGAAGAATCAGACACAAGTGCAGCCGATTCGGAATTAGCGGTTGGATCGGATCCACTGGCAGAAATCGATGATGATGAAATAGAAAGACTCGCCTCTGTTATCGAAGAAGATGACGTTGTGATTGAAGCTACGGAAATTGAGAGCGACGACGCCGAAGAGGTCGAATTTATAGTGGATGCTTCGGAACCAGGCACTGAATTTGAAATCGCTGACGATCAGTTGGCAGAAATTGATGAAAAGGAACTGGAAGATGTGGCTGCCAGGATTAAAAATGAGACCGATTCTGTGGATGAATCCAGTGATGACAGTGCCGAAAATGAGATTGTTGAAGTCGTAACCGACGTGGTTGATCTTGATGAAGAACCTTTAGCTTTGGACGATGCAGATAGCATGGCTGACATCGAAGATGGCAAGAATGAAAATGTTATTGAAATGGACCCGGACCAATATGAGCTTATGGATCACGATGCGGTCGATACCGGTGAACCTTTGGAACCATTAATTAAAATTGGCCAAGATGCAGATGAAGCTGGGACCCCGCAAAAAGTTCCCGAAAACGGTGATGACCAGGTGGGACTACCCCGGGAACCATTTAGCGATGTTACAGGGTTAAATGCATATGGCGATGATGAGAGCCCCCGACTTCTTGCTGAGCAATTTGATGGATACTTAGGGGCCATGGAACGATATTATAATCAATATTTGCGGATCGATGCCAAGCAGGTTGCCGTTGGTTGTAAATCACCGCAGCAAGATGAGTTGCCGGAAAAAGTAGTCACGCTGCCTGATTTTTCTATTGGAAAATTTCCCGTTACCAATGCACTTTTTGAGGTTTTTGTCGAGCGGACGGGATATGTGACAACTGCTGAAAAAAAGGGGCATGGATTTGTATACAGGGGACGGCTCCAAAAAATAGTCGATCCGCATACCGGTCAACCCTGTTCAATTTGGAATGCAGCCTCGGAAAGCGCCAAAGTTCAAGGCGCCTGCTGGTACCAGCCAGCCGGCGAGGGCAGTTCCCTGCACAAAAAGCGTCATCACCCTGTGGTACAGGTGAGTTTAAAGGATGCTGAGGCATTTGCAGCCTGGACGGGCAAACGCATTCCAACTGAAATCGAATGGGAGGCAGCATCGCGGACGCAGGAAGCTAACCTCTATCCTTGGGGAAGTTTGTGGAAGGATGATGCCTGCAACATAGAAGACAACGCTGTCGCGGATACAACTCCCGTAGATAATTTCCCTGAAGCTAAGAATTTTTATGGACTGTTTGATACGCTTGGCAACGTTCTGGAATGGACGACGGATCAGAGTGATTTCCACCAATTGCCTAGCAATGACGCTGGGCTATATATAGCCAGGGGTGGGTGCTGGCTTTCAAATCGAGATATAACCCTTTGTTCGAGGTATTGCGTGGAGGCCGATCATTCTTCCAACATTATTGGCTTTCGCTGCGTGGCCGATTGATCGCCAGAGCTACCGTATCAATGTGAAAAAAGATGTGCAATTCAATTGATTGCACGTACAAAAGCGTGTATTAAGTTGGTCTGGCAACGGTTGAAATCTTTATTATTCGAAAAAAGCTGCCGGTAATTCCAATTAGGATTTTTTAACGTGAAGTTGAAACCAGCCGAAATCAAAGTAGGGCGAAATGATCCGTGTCCGTGTGGCAGTGGGCGTAAGTATAAGAAATGCTGTTTAGATAAGGAGCAAACCAAACCTGCAAACCTGAGAGATATCTATACGAGTAAGTATAAGATAAAATTTAAAGAATCCCAAGATATTGACGGTATTCGTACGTGCGGTCGTCTGGCTTTGGCAACGCTTGATATGGTCCAAGAAAACCTACAATCGGGCATCACCACTGATGCGATCAACACCCTTGTGCATGACTATACGATAAAGAATGGTGCAACACCGGCACCACTGCACTATCGTGGATTCCCAAAAAGTGTATGCGTATCTGTTAACGAAGTTATCTGCCATGGAATTCCTGGAGAAAGGGTGTTGCAAGAAGGCGATATCGTCAACGTTGATGTTACCCCAATTCTCAAAGGATATTATGCCGATGTGAATAAAACTTTTATCATCGGTTCACCAGGAGAGGATGCCGCAAAGATCGTAAAAGTTGCCCGCAAAAGCCTCAAAGCTGGCATGTCAATGGTTCAGCCGGGCAATACCATTGGAGATATTGGTTGGGCAATCCAGCGGTATGCCGAGAGTAAAGGGTGTTCCGTCGTCCGTGAATTTGTTGGCCATGGTGTCGGTTTTGATTTTCATGAAGCACCTCAAGTGCCGCACTTCGGACGCAAAGGCGAAGGCATCGTGTTATTTCCGGGCATGGTATTTACCATTGAGCCGATGATAAATTTAGGCGCACGCCATCTCAAAATCTTAGAAGATAAATGGACGGCCGTCACAAAAGATGGTTCATTGTCGGCCCAGTTTGAACAAACCATTCTTGTTACCGAAAATGGGTTTGAAAGTTTAACACCATACGATCTTTAAGATTATCATATTATTGTCCCACAGCATCCTGCTGATCGGTTTTGACCGGTATTACAGGCGCGGCTTCATTACTGATTTCCGATTTAAGTTCATTGCATCTTTGCCATAACACCAACTTATTTCTGGCCTTTTTCTTTCTATGCCGACGAAAAAGCTCAAAAAAACGTTAGCACAACAATTTGGCGAAATATTAGCGGATGTATCATTAAGGTAATCCAATTAATTGTCGTATAGTAGCGAGAAATAGAGCACGATAGCCCATGCCAAAAGAGCCCACATATGATTTTGTTATTATTGGTTCGGGGTTTGGCGGTAGCGTAAGTGCGTTACGCCTGGCTGAGAAAGGTTACTCCGTAGCAGTACTGGAAGCCGGCAAACGTTTTCGGGATGAAGATTTTCCTAAAAGTAATTGGAATATTTTCAAATATTTTTGGGCTCCTTGGTTGCGCTGTTTCGGTATTTTGCGTATTAATTTACTTTCGGATGTGCTGATACTCAGTGGCGCCGGCGTTGGCGGCGGCAGTTTGGGTTATGCCAACACCTTGCTGGAACCGCCAGCATCGTTTTTCAAAGATCCCCAATGGGCGGGTATGCAAGATTGGCAATCCACCTTGGCGCCGCACTATCGAACTGCCAAACAAATGTTAGGGGTTACCCGGATCAGTTTTTTTTCACCGGCGGACGAGGTCATACAGTCAGTGGCAGAGGAGTTGGGCTGTCAGGATACCTTTAGCCTACAGGATGTGGCGGTATATTTCGGAGAACCGGAAAAGACCGTTCCGGATCCATATTTTAACGGACAAGGTCCCGACCGGACGGGTTGTCGACTATGCGGTGGTTGTATGATTGGTTGCCGTTATAATGCCAAAAACACACTTGAAAAAAATTATCTTTTTCTTGCCGAAAAGTTAGGTGTTAAAATCATTCCTGAAACTCAAGCCAGGCTGATCCGTGAACTGCCTGAGGGGGGCTTTCAGATCGATGCGATCCGCCCCACATCGTTATCCTTCAAAAAACGATCCGTATTTCACGCACGCCGCTTGATCATTTCGGCAGGCGTTCTAGGCACACTGAAACTGCTGTTTGAGTGTCGGGAGAAAGGGACGCTGCCCAATATTTCAAAAATGCTGGGTGCGCGGGTGCGAACCAACAGCGAATCTTTGACGGGAGCAACAGCTTTTGACAAAAGTGCTGACTATACGCAAGGTGTTGCCATTACCTCTAGCATCTATCCCGATAAAGTGACCCACATTGAACCGGTCAGGTATCCAGTTGGTTCTGATGTCATGGGGTTTTTGGCCACAATATTTACAGAAGGCGGATCTCCATTGCTGCGCCCTCTGAAGTGGATTAAAAATATCATATGCAAACCATTTGTTTTTTCGCGCACCCTGCTTCCTTTGGGATGGGCAAAACGGTCCATTATTTTACTGGTCATGCAAACCCTGGATAACAGTGTACGGGTTTATCGACGGCAATGCCGCTGGTGGCCCTTCAAAAAAAGACTTGCTTCTAAGCGGGAAACTAATCGTGCAAAGATACCCGCCTGTATTCCGCAAGCTCAGACCGCCACACGCGTATTAGCAAAAAAGATTAATGGCATTCCAAAAAATGCTATTAATGAGGTCTTGTTTAATATCGGAACTACAGCTCATATTTTGGGTGGTTGTGTAATTGGACCTAATCCTGATCAGGGTGTTATTGATGCCGAAAACAGGGTATATGGATACAAAGACATATATATTGTTGACGGCTCGATGATTCCTGCCAATCTTGGCGTCAATCCCAGCTTAACAATTACTGCTATGGCAGAGCATGCCATGGGCCATATTCCCCCCAAAAATTTATAAATTTTTATCGTGTAAACGAAAGCTTAGATATAATAATTTTAAAATTGATTTTACACTTAACGACAAATTTTTAGTTATATTGAATTTACAACCAGCCTGTGGATCATAAAAATCATCGCGTAGCATCCCAGTGAGACGTCAACTCATACTATTCCACTCTGTCGGTGTGATTACATCAAGTGTCTGGACTCAAGCTATACATCAGTAACCGGCTCGAGCTTTTGGCCCTGGAACTGGCGCGCGTTGTCAGAAAGCCTCTGCCATCGGCATTGACAACTGAAATCATTATTGTGCAAAGCCGGGGAATGGCGCGTTGGGTGTCTTTAAAGATTGCCGATGCGAATGGAATTGCTGCCAATATACAGTTCCCGTTTCCCAACACATTTTTACAGGATGTATTTTCGCGGATCCATAAAGAACCGATTGATACGTCATTTTTTGATCCGACCACAATGACGTTTAGCATCATGGATCTATTACCAAAATGCCTTGAAAAATCAGAATTTAAAGCATTAAAGTCTTATGTAACAGAAGAACCCAATGATCGTAAACTTTTTCAAATATCATCCAAAATAGCCCATTTGTATGATCAATATCTCATTTTCAGACCAGATATGATATCTAGCTGGGAATCTGAATATGCAACGTCACAGGCCGATCACCAATGGCAAGCCATTTTATGGCGCAAGCTAATCGCGAATGCCCCCGAAATGCATTCCACTCAACTTCGTAAAGCATTATTTGATGCCATCCGTCAGCAAAGATTAGAAGTGTGCAAATTACCGCAAAGATTATCTGTTTTCGGTATTTCGTATCTTCCACGGTTTCATATGGAAACATTTGCCGCCTTGGCGCAACTGTGCGATGTCAATTTATTTTTGATGAATCCCTGTCGGGAATACTGGGCCGATATTATGCCGGACGCTCAAGCATTGCAGGTAGTTCGAAGAAATAAACGTATTGATGTCGACCACCATGCGTTGCATCTTGAACAGGGCAATCGTTTGCTGGCTTCGCTGGGTAAATCAGGCCGAGATTTTTTTGCCATGATTCATGAATTTGACTGCGAAACCATCGAAATGTTCCAGGAACCCCAAAACGCTACTTTATTGGCTGAAATTCAGCGAGATATTTTAGATCTAATCGATTGCAATAAAAAAGAGCGTGACTGTTCGAAGCGGGATTCTCAGACGGATTTATGGAATGACGGCACGGTTCAATTTCATTCCTGCCACGGCCCGATGCGAGAAATTGAAGTATTACATGATCAGCTTTTGGCGATGTTTGCACAGGATGACCAGCTGAAGCCCGAAGATATTTTAATCATGACGCCGGACGTTGAAACCTATGCGCCCTTTTTAGAGGCGGTATTCGGCACTCAAGATGACGAACGTCAGCGGATTCCATTTTCAATTGCAGATAAACCCATGCAAAGCACAAACCAGATCATGAAAGGATTGCGTGATCTGCTGGAAATGATTGGAGGTCGGTTCGGCGTATCGCAGGTTTTGGCCTTGTTAGATAACGTGTCGATTCGACAGAAATTTGGTTTGAATCAAACTGATTTGAACATTATCCATAAATGGATCAAAGATGTTCGTATCAAGTGGGGTTACGAATCTCAGAGCCTCGCAGAACTTGGTTTGCCGGAATTGACCGCAAATACCTGGGCGGCTGGTATCCAACGATTATTGTTGGGTTATGCGATGCCCGGGCGCAATCAGCTCTTGTTTAAAGGAATTTTACCCTATGACCATATCGAGGGCTCACAAACCATCATACTTGGTCGATTTTTAGATTTTCTAAATGCATTTTTTACTTTTAATGAAGAATTAAAAATAAATAGAATGTTAGATGGTTGGGATCTTTTTTTTAATAAATGGCTTGATATTTTTTTCATTGATTCAGATAAAACTCAACCTTATATACAGTTTATTCGAGAACAGCTACGGGAATTGACCGCCTGCGCTGCCGTCAGCAAATTTCAAGATCGTATTGATATCAAAGTTATGCGCGATTTGCTGTTTCAGCACTTTAAGCAGTACGGCTATCATACCGGTTTTCTCTCAGGAGGTGTGACGTTTTGCGCCATGCTTCCGATGCGGAGTATACCGTTTAAGGTAATCTGTCTAATTGGCTTAAATTATGATACTTTTCCCCGAGAACAACACCACCTTAGTTTTGATTTGATAAAGCGCCACCCCCGGCGTGGCGACCGGTCTCGTCGGAGTGATGACAAACAATTATTTCTCGAAACCATCCTGTCTGCTCGCCATAAGTTGTATATTAGTTTCACTGGCCAAGATATCCGGCAACATTCCAAAATATCACCATCAGTTCTGGTAAACGAGTTGATCGATTATATAGGCGATAATTACGATGCACCTGTGGATCGCCTCATCTACATCCACCCACTTCAACCGTTTTCAGTCAAATATTTCCAAACCAATTCACCGTTATTTAGTTATTCCCGGGAAAACTGGTCCGCCTGTCAATCATTTAATGGTACTAAGGCCAGCCGGATTTTCCTAAAAGATCCGCTTCCACTGGATAAGAACCGTGGACTGCGATTCAAGCAGGTAACAGCTGAGGATTTGTGTACCTTTTTTCGAAATCCGACCCAGTTCTTTCTACAAAAAAGACTAGGGATTGTTTTTGAAAAAGAAGAGGATACCGGTGATGATCGCGAAAATTTTAAGCTCGACGGTTTAGATGCTTACATTGTCGGGAAGACACTGCTTCAATATCGCCTTAAACATATCGAAAGTCCTAAGCGGCTATCGCTTTTACGTGCCAATGGCATTCTCCCGCATGGAACCGTCGGAAGGGTCTATTTTTCGAAAATTAATCGCGAGGTCGAACAATTTGCTAACAAAATCGATAAGTTTACCAAAGACAATAAATTAAAGGATCAGGAAGTTGAGTTAGAGCTGGAAGACTTCGTTATTAGTGCCCACCTAACTGAACTCTATACATTCGGTATGATGCAGACCTTTTTCACATCAATGAAAGCGAAATATATATTAATTGCATGGATTTATCATCTTATATTATGTGCAATGGATTCAAGTTTACAACCGTTAAATAGGATATCCTATCTGCTATTTAGTGATACCCTTCGAAAATTTCAGCCCGTTACAACTTGTCGGCAGATCCTGATTAATTTATTGAATTTATACTTTAAGGGGATTTCACAACCAATCAATTTTTTTTGTGAAACCTCATATTTATATGCGCAAGAGCTTTGCGAAAGAAATAGAGATCCGGTGAGGGCCTTAGATGTCGCTAGCCGAAAATGGCATGGTTCGAGGTTTGTTCGCGGAGAGGCGGATGATCCTTATACTAATCTGTGTTTTAAGTCCCGCGATGCTTTAAATGCATCCTTTCAACAGCTGGCATTAGAGGTTTATATGCCGGTGTTTGCGCACTGGTCGCAGGATATTGCCGGATAGGTGTGGATTGTGGCGGGAGAAGACATTAGTGCAGATAAGTTTGGCAATCCCTTATGCCGCGTTGGTTATCAAAAATGAATCCGATTTTTCCCTTCACTTTTGGCAATATACATATTCTTATCGGCACGTTTGATAAAATCGGCAACCGATTCCGCATCATGGTATTCCGCCACCCCGATGCTAATGCTGATATGCACTGATTCATTCCCATTTGGTGAAAACGGTTCTTTGGCAAAGGCTTCACGAATACGCTCAGCAATAATTAGGGATTGTTTACCTTCGGTTTCCGGCAACAGCACCGTAAATTCTTCGCCACCATAGCGATATGCGGAATCGGTCATACGCAGCGATTCTTTGATGATACTGCCCAACCTGGCAAGTACGCGATCCCCTTCCATGTGACCGTATCGATCATTGTATTTTTTGAAATCATCTATATCCATAATCAGTAATGATAATGGTCGATTATAACGTGTAAAGCGTTCTGTTTCTATCTTGATCTGATCAAAGAAGTGCCGTGAGTTAAAAATACGTGTCAGATTGTCTGTAATACTTAATTCTTTATATCGCCGCTCGCTTTCTCTTAAAGCGTCTTCGGTGCGTTTGTGCTTTTCAATTTCCCTCTTAAGATTGGTATTCGCTTCTTTTAAAGCGAGGGTGCGATCACTAACACGCTTTTCCAGCTCTTCGTGTGCTTTTTGCAGTTCCCGTTCGGCCTGCTGGCGCTCCGTGACTTCCTGCTGTAATTGCTGATTGGTTTCCGCCAGCTCCGTCGAGCGGTTTTCAAGTTTGATGACATGCTTTTTAACTTTGGAATGCAGGTAAGCCTTTTCGATGGCGCTGCCGATTTCATCAATTAAAATCGAAACAATATTTTGGTCATTATGTTCAAAAGGTTGATGGTTTGTTTTATGGGAAAGCGTAATGACAGCCACCATGGTTTCGCGCACAAAAATCGGCAGTGACAGATAAGATACATTGGGTGTCTCGGGCAGATCAATATATTGCGTGCGGGGATCTTTGTGGATGTTTTCGATAAGCAGCGGTTTGCGATCTCTCACAATTTGGTGAGCTAGTTGCTCGTTTGCAATGTTCAAATAATTTTCAGGCGTTCCGGTGAAAGAAATTTTAGATGCCACCGTCCGAAAGCTATTTTTGCCAGGTTCAATCAAAAAGACGGCCCCTGCATGGCAATGGCTAACAGCCGTGGATTTATCCAGTAAAGCATTTAAAAGCTCATCGATACTTAAAGTCTGAGTTGATATTTCATATAGCTCCTTGACGGTATGAAGTTCGAAAATCCTCTGTTTCAATTCGCCGGTGGTGCCCTCAAATTTATGCATCAGATGATTGAATGAGGTGGCAATTTCATTAAGTTCAAGGCTTTGTTTTTGGATATTTGTCAGATACTCGTTTTCCGTGACGGCTTTTTTCATTGATGTTGAAACAGAAAAAAGACCGTCAAGAATTTGTCGTAAAATCAGCAATCCCGCAAGGACCAATAATAGAATCAGAGCAAAAATCGACATTTCGGAAACGGTAAATAAGACCCGATTGCGGTAGAAAATGTAGGCCAAGGATAAAAAAGGCAGCAGAAAAATAAGCGCTTCAATTATAAATAGCTTATATTTTAGATCTTTGCCCTGAATGCTTAGTTTCGCACGTTGAGGCGACACCATGATGGCTCCTTCCTGATACATCATAGGTATTACCTTTCAATCATTGTTCAAAAATTAACCTAAATTCAGTTGTTTTTAAATTCGTAATACAACTAAATTATAGTATAAGGATCATAAATAGTCAAAAATTATAAGAAAATTATGAAAACTGTACCGCATTATATACACGAGCTGAGCGCTTTCGGCCGATACCTGTTTGGCACGGATCCGATCATTTCATTAGAAGATTAGTTCCTTTGTTTACCTTGCCGCACTTCTGTATCAGGTCTTTATATTTGATTTTTATGGGTTTATAACGAGTTTTTGGCCTACGGTAATGAGCGAACTATCTAAATTGTTTTGTTGCTTCAAGGTACCGATCGGTATTCCGGTGCGCTGAGCAATGGAGGAAAGCGTATCGCCCGGCTTAACGATATGAAAACGCGAAGATCGGTCAATTTGTTTTGTTTTTTTTGCGTACGTTTTGCCGGTAAGACGACTAATGACGGCCTGGATTTCATCGGACTTCCCGGCGGGTACGTTGATGGTAAAGTGACCCGTGGGTAAATGGTGCCTCAGTAATTGAGGGTTCATTTCTTTGATATTTTTATAGTCAGTTCCTAAAGCATTGGCAAATTTCGTGATATGCAGCGGCGAATTAACCTTAATTCTAACGCGATCATACTGATTACGACGATAGATGGTATCTGCTGGTAGCCGGTAACCATATTTTGCGGGATTTTCCATAATTATCTTGATGGCGGCAATGCGAAATATATAACGTTCGGTTTCCATGGGAAGATTCAGTCTAAAAAAATCATTTACTTTCTGCTGGACTATTTCCTTTCGTAGCCGATTTTCACCGCAGTTATAGGCTGCCATGGCCAATGTCCACGAATCGAATCGATTATATAGATATTTTAGATACTTAATTGCAGCCAGAGTGGAACTATCGATATTGCGTCTTTCATCAATAAAGCGATCTTTGCGCAAACCATTTTTTCTGGCAGTGCGGCGCATAAATTGCCAATAGCCGACTGCTCCGGCAGATGATTTGATATATGGCAAGAGAGCACTTTCCGCAACCGCCACATATTTTAGATCAATCGGCATGTCGGCCTTGGCAAGCTCCTCCTCGATTAGCGGAAAATATCGTCCTGCACGCTTTAACCACATGTAAACTTGGGCACGGTCCCACATGGCGATGGTAAATTCGCGATCCAATCTTTCCCACACAGCAATATCCTCCAAAGGCAGCGCTTCGCCGCATAATACCAATGCACGGGGACAACTCACATCGATGTGATGAAATAATCCTGCATTTGGCGATGCATTGGAATTCATCCGCGCCGCCTTATATGTCTCATCGGGTATAAGATTGTTAAACGGGCCCGTCTCAATACCGATGCTGGGTGTGACCAGCAGGATCGTCATTACACAAATACCCATAAGGCTGTAAAACAAATGTTTCATTATATCTCCTGATTTAATGTTTACCTTATTAAGAGCAAAAAGTGGGCCACAAACGTTATATTTATAAAAATACAATATTATCAATATGCTATACTTAATTAAATCTGTTTTTAAGAAATAAAATACCGATGTCCGTCAATAATGTGACGCATCGTTTGCGCGAAATGGCAGTCTATGCGCTGAATGCATACCAACGTGATGACGAGAACAGCAGTGAAGTAAAATTAAATTGGGAATGCCTATATATTGACAATATTGGATAAAGGGTATAGCCGATGATAATTAAATCAAAACATACAGAGGAGTTTTGTATTGCAATCTTTATTTAAAAGGAGATTAATATGTATGAAATTATAGCTGATCCGCAAGATTATGGGATCGAAGATTTGGTAAACGGACTTAGCAATGATGTGATTGATTTTGATAAAGAGAATCGTGAGAAATGGGCTCGCGAAGTTAAAGAATTCGCAACCAAATTGGAAGCACTGGCGGCTAAGGCCAAGGATTTACAAAGTTTATTTGGGAGCGAGCAATCGATCACGGCAACTCCGGCATCTCTTAAAACGCTAAAAATCCAACTCTTCAAAATAAATGATGCTGTCAATCAGGCATTCCATTTGGCCAATCGAATAGAAAATGAAATCATCATAAAGTAGGGTTCATTCGAACCAAATCGATGCCTTGGTGTTTAAAGGAGGTAGGCGATCAATGCAAAATGATGGGTTCCCGCAAATAAATCAAAAATTTGAGATCCAAGAATATAAGCGCCCCGAGAATCACAAAGAACTCCCTAAAACCCATGTGGCCTTCTCAGGCGCGCCTTACAAACATCCTTTTGATGTCGATAAGATTATTTTAGTGGTAGATCCCTTTAGCACTCATACCTTCTACCATGAATTCAAGACGCAAGATATTGCTTACGCCGAGGACCTTGGCAATATTGTTACCGTTAAAGAGGAGACGGTTGCAATTGTGCGGATTTGGGTTAAAAAGGGAAGCGTGGGCGTGCAATGCACGCCCTTTGTGGTATCGGATGTGATCCGACGCTAATACTTTGTCACCGCCAGGGTAACAATTTGCGACCAGTTTTTTACGCTCTCTTCAGATTTTATGCCCTTGCTATATGCCAATACTTCTAAAATGCCCCCAACTGGCAGGCGGAAATTTTGATATTAAGCTTTTCACAAGCCGCAGCAACATCCATTTTTTTTAAAGCCAACTTTTCCGCTATTGCCCATGCCTGGAAGCAAGTTATACGTTCGCGGGAGACAGATGCGCTGATCTCAGATTCCAATTCTGGGGCGATATTAGCAGCCGGTACTACCTTCTTCTTTTGGGGTGTATATCCGAAAAGCCCCAGTTGGCATTTTTCGATGCGAGTTTCTAAAAGATCAATTGCTTGCCCGACCTCGGATGGTGCCAGGTTCAGATCCTGAACGATTTGAAATGCTGCCGCACAGGCAATTTTGCCATTCGACTGATAGTGATTGATCATTTCTTCGAGATCGGAGCGCAGGGGTGTATTGCGGGGGTGTTTAGCCGCATATTTTCCGGCATCTTTGTGGGTCACGTTCACCTCCTTAATTCTGTTGATAGTTTAAAAAACCTTCTAATATATTATTTTTTATATTTGCGGTACCCCACGATAACCCAATAACCAGCCCAGCTGATGATTACCGGTAAAACCGCAACATACACAAACGGAATGGGGTTTTTATGCCAGGGTTCGAAATAGAGGGCCAGCAGAATTGGCCACATGATTGAAAACACGATTAACAAACGGAGTTTGCCCGTAAGTGCCGGTAACGATTTTGCGCGAACAGGGAATCGATGATGCTGTGCTTGTTTGGCCGTCAAACGGGGCACAAAAAAAATTGCTAGAATAATAATAACAACGATCAGTATTTCGTGAAAACCAGACACAGGAGCGACCTTACCTTTACCCGTTAGCAAATTATGATGTAATCATCTGTATTTTAATGAAATGCTTACTTAACACAATCGCCGTATCAGTGCAAAGCGAAACCAGTTGCTTGGACGTCTGCAATGGATTTGACTTGCATCGTCGAAAGCTTAATCGTATCAAGAAGCGGGGATTTGGGTTGATTATTTATTATACGCCATTCAATTTTCATTTCACAATAAACTGTAATCCATGCAATTATTTGATCTAACGGAATCACCCCTCCAAGGTATTAATTTAATCGAAGCAAGTGCTGGAACCGGGAAAACCTACACGATTACAGGACTTTACCTGCGTTTTCTGTTGGAAAGCGGATTCAGTATTGATCAAATTTTGGTCGTAACCTTTACCAAGGCAGCTACCGAAGAACTCAAAGATCGAATCCGCGCCACCTTGAAACGTGCCAAAAAAGATTTCGAACGAAGTTCTTCAGATGATGACCTCATCGATCAGTTGCTGCAAAAATTCACGGATACGGCAAGCGCTGTCCGATCATTGGACGAGGCTTTGGCGAACTACGATCAAGCGCAAATATATACGATCCACGGATTTTGCCACAAAATTCTGAATGAATATTGCTTTGAAACCGGCAATTTATTTGACACCACGCTGCTAAAAGATCCAACGGGATTCATTTTAGGGGTTGCCGATGATTTCTGGCGAAAAATCTTATACCAATCCCAACCGGAATGGGTGCAATTTGTGGTGAGCCAAAAAATAACCGGCCCTGAATATTTTATGGGGCTACTTGGGGCAAGAGATATTGAGAGCACCTCTATCATACCGCAACTACCAAAGCCTGAACTCATCTCATTGGAGCCATTCCGTCGGTGCCTTCACCGCCTGCGACAACTGTGGTCAACAGATCGTCAGGATATTCTTCGGTTATTGCATAGCCCGAATTTGAATGGAACGATTTATGGCAGTGTCAAAACGCCTCATCCATTTTCAGGTAACTCCAGGCGTAATATGCAACTTAA
>JASJAZ010000264.1 GCA_030066785.1 Desulfobacterales bacterium
GTCCACCGAATGGCAGGGCTCACGTTGTCACTTGGTGCAAATGGGCTGTCGGTTCCTGGCCGACCAAAAGCAAATCGGGCCGGGATTGCAGCACCGTGGGGCCATGCGTCAATGTGGACGGAAAAATTTTTCTCCATTGTCTGTTCTCCGTTTATCTCGGGTTGTATTGAATATGAAACAATATTCTACAGGGGCGGGCTAACATTATATAATATGACGCTAACCTGGTTTTGCGCCTGAATCGTTAAAATCATGTATTTCCCTAAAACTACCTGTAAATCCTGATTTTCAGTAGCAATTCATCACAACCACGGGAATTCATTAAAGTTCAGCAATTTGAAAATCATAAGCGCCACTATAACTGTTAATTTGAAATTCGTTAACAGGTCCCATTAGCCTTAATAATAAGTGCTTATTGACAAATCCATATAATTAACGAAAAAAAAATATCAGGTGGGTGAACAATGTGAGGAAAACAACAGACAATCCTGGCAGTTATAGAAATTGACGCGATTTGTGGTCAAATGAGATTATCCGGCTAAAAACGAACTTACCAAAACTTGTGATTACGTGCCATCGGCACAACCAGGTGGATCTGGTTTTATTTTCGATATAGGTTATGGATATCAGATAGTGACCCTCGAAACGCACCCCATATCAGACATTATCCATAAATGATTAGGAGGGAGGGGGATTCGATGGTCGGTTTCAACCCTCAGGAAGGATTGAGTTAGAATCGGCTATCTCAAGAATTGGCCGTTCTGATAAGTGCGGTCCCATAGCAGCTATCCGTGTTTTATGATTTTGCAGATTATGATTCTATATCACAATGGATTAAAGGGCGAGGATATATACAAGCACAAGCAAGATATCGGCTATAGTTCCTTTGGGATTGGATTAGTCGGGCTATTGTAGTTCATTGACCCAATTTTCAGCCGATTCTAAATCACTAAAAGAGCAAACTTCGCCTAATTGATTAAATTTTGCGAATTTTGCTGCTTGGCTGATTATTTCGTGCATTGATTTTGATAATGTCACGTAAGCAATGCATTTAATATGTTTTTCATTGGATATAAGCCTTTCAGCGATTTGTAAATAATCCTTTTCACTGCGTTCGATCTCAGCATCGATTGCGTCAATTATGAGTGCAACTTTTTTAGGAGTTGAAGTATCATCCATTGCTTTTTCAATAATCTCCAAGAGGTCTTCAACGACATAATTACCAGCCGTTTTGATCTTTATGGAATCACCGTCAAGGCACCAGGATAATTTGCGATCCATCAATAGCTCCTTTGATGTGATGCTTTTTTCAATATTATGAATTCTGAACTACTATCATAAGATATCGATCGCGTTTCTTTACGGTACAGAATTTGGTTTGACCGTATCATAACCCAGGGCTTTATGACCTATCATTAGAAAATTCGGCAACAGTTTCGCCCACTCGCTTTCGCATCGTATAAAGCTTTATCGGCTGAATCTATAAAGCATTCTCGATCCATAGTTTCATCTGCCAAAGATGCAATGCCGAAACTCATAGTGATATTGAAAGTGTTGTCGTCGTATCGGATGGGAAATTCACTGACAGCTTGCCGCACACGTTCCATGGTTGTCAAAGCCTCCTCGGCAGTCACATTGTACAAAATCATAGCAAATTCTTCCCCGCCGTAACGCGCGGTATGGTCGGTTTCGCGAAGATTCGCCTGCAGACAAGAGGCAACTGACTTAATTGCTTGGTCACCAGCCAAGTGGCCATAAGTGTCGTTGACGGACTTAAAATGATCAAGATCTGCCATAACAAGTGTTAAAGGCGCCTGACTGCGCCGTGACCGTGCCATTTCACGATTCAGGGTTTCCTGAAAATACTGATAGTTCATTAATTTCGTCATACCATCGTGCGTGGCCTGTTGCCTCAGGTTACTAATCTGACTTTGCTGGGCCACAAGCTGGTCAATGAAATCAGCCGAGACGTTAATCAGCTCCGCCCGCGCTTTTTCAAGTGTTTCTAAGTAGCCTGTGTCATTTTCAAATTCGATCTCGAAATAGGGAAAAAAACGTTTCGCTTCTTCCCACACCTCTAATGCGAGTTTATCCGCCTCTATTTTGTTGTCATAGCCATAATCTTTTAAAAAATGATCGATCATCGCCAGTTGAGTTGGTGCATTATCAATCTGGTCAAAATCGGCATACAAAGTTGCGAGGTGAAGAATTTGGGCGATGACGTGGGATTCACTATCATCTTTTGATAAGTGATGCGGGCTATGGTGGCACCCTATCGGTTGCCAGAATTTTGATGGTAACCCCCAGCTTCGAATCAAGTGCCGACCGACATCCATGTGATCGAATCCAAAAATTTGTTTTTCGATGTGATGGTTATCACTCTTTCCATGCTGAGAATCATTTATCACCAACTGATACTGGTCGGGCATACATCGTGCCAATGTGATGGTCCCCATATCATGCAGCAAGCCAACAAAAAAAGCATCCTCAGCCCCATCTCTGTGTACGCGTTCAGCTGTTTTTCGGGCTGCAATTGCCGTTGTCAGCGAATATTTCCAGAAATTCGGATAATCAAAGTCACCCTGACCGTTTTTTGAAAATTCTTTAACAAGCGCAAAGCTGAGCGCGATATTTTTTATTACGTTCATTCCAAGCATACTGACAGCATGGAATACGGAGGTCACCTTCCGGCTTAGACCAAAAAAGGGCGAATTGATCAGTTTAAGAACTTCGGCGCTAAGAGGGGGGTCACTTGCAAGGATTTCTGCAATTTCCTGGAGGTCTGGATTCGGCCGCTGTACCGCTTCCAGGATTTTGATAGCAATACCTGGAAGTGTCGGCAATTTATCATTTTTGCTGAGAATGGCTTCGAGAGAGATGTTGTTGGCCATGGCAGATTAGCATCCTCGCATCAGATAATTTGATTGTGCATCCTTTTTTAGTATTGGCCATAATCAAAAAAAGTTTAGAAAAATTTCGCATCCGATATTGATTCCCATTAATTATGCAATCCCCATGACAGGAAAGCCCTCATTTGTTTCAAATCAATCAATAGATAAAAAAGAATACCTATAAAAAAAATAAATAGGCCCTTTCTTATCGATAATATACGTTATATCCGACCAAATTCGATTTGGCATTGTATTGCCTATACTTGACAGAATAATTTTGATTCCCCAATCTTTCTACCGAAATTAACGATTTTTCCAGATCATAGTTTATTGATTAACGCCTGCAAATGTTGGATTGAATTCTATAGCCAATAATCCTTCAAATCTTATCGCATCGATATGAAAAATAAATATGCCAAAGGCGCAAGGATTACCGAATCTCAATTTCGAGAGTTGATTAAGCTGATGGTGAACGATGTAGATTGCCAAAATATAGCAATATTAATCGGTTTGCCTCGCAAGGCCGTTGAACGGTATATGGCCTTAATCCAGAAACGAATTGCAAGATATTGTGAGGATCAATCTCCATTTGCAGATCGGCAGCAAAATCACTTAAACAACCCAGTCAAACAAACGGCAATAGAGGCCAGTCAGAGGGGCGATCAATTGCCGCATATAATATTCGGATTTTCTAAACTCGATGATAAGATTTTCACTGAAATAATACCAGGTGACACAACCGAACAGATAAAGAATATTATGAGTAGTGAGGAACCTTCTGGAGAGAAAATCAAATCGGAATCCTTGCGGCGATTTGACGGATTGGCCGAGCTAGGACGCAAGAATTATTATAGAGTTGATAAGGTCAATCTTAACAGGGACGAGCAACAGTTCCTTGACTCCTTTTGGGCTTTCTATAAAAAATATATTTCTAAATTGGTCGGATTCGTTGAATCAAATTTTTATCTAGATTTAAAAGAATGCGAGTTTCGCTTTAATAATCGTGATGGCAATCTATATTCAATTCTTTTGAAAATGTTCAGAGACCGACCGATAACATTATGAAGTGGTCCCGTTGGGATGATTAGTGCCGGGCCATAGCAGCTAACACAGGTTGGGCGGGTCTACAGACTAGTTGGAGATATATCAAGTATCTACCTTATCCCACCACCACAACATCTTTTTTAATCATACAGATAACAAAAGCGTGAAAACCAACAATCCACGCTCTCTCTTAATAAATTTCAAGGAACGTATCAGCCCACCAGAGAGCGTGCCAGCGCTAAAGCCTTCTCCCTAACCGCTTCCGATAGTGCGTCAGGTGCACTGGTGCCGGCTACGTACAAGTCACCTGCCTTAGGGGCCAGATAATAGCCCACCAACCGATCAAAGGTGGTAAACATGCCTTCGGCATTTTCCTCATAGGAATCCTCGCCGGTAACCAGAAGACCGATGCGCTTGCCTTTCAATAAAGACGTATGGCCCGGTTTCTGGTAATTGGTCACCATGGAAAAGCCCCGATCGATAAGCGCCTTGGACTGGGCTGAAAAGCCCCAGAAATAGATCGGCGAGGCGAAAAGGATCGCATCGGATGCGATCATCTGTTCCATGATATCGATGGCATCGTCCTTTTGGACACAGGCAATTTCATCTGGATTCTCCTGGCATTTGAAACATCCCAGACAGCCTCCGATAGACTTGTTGTTTAGGTAGATGTGTTCTACATCGTGACCCAGCGATTTAAGCTCCTCCTCTACCCAACTCAGAACAGAAGCGGTATTTCCTTTCTTTCTGGCGCTGCCTAAAAGCGTGATGATTTGCATTTTCAATCTTCCTATGTGGATTTATAAAAATGTGCCCATACCATGTCAGTTTTATCGTTAAAAACGTGAGCCACTTTACCAGGATCCCACGTTGGCATCAACCTGTGAGTCGGGTAGCCCAGGGGAATCTCACCCCCAGGCCCCCACAGAACGGTACGTGACAGTCTCCTGTCATACCGCTCATGCCAGCCTTTCTCTTGAAACCTCTCGGTTGCAAGCCAACATGGTAAAAGCCGGCTCCTCCCAGATGCTAGATCGAGGTGCTGTTAGTATTTTCTGCCATTTTCGATAAATTAACGATTTAAAAACTTTTTTTGGCCTCACGCTAGATTGTCTATAATTGTTTGTTTTACACGCCGGGTGGTTGGTGCATCTGCCGAATGCGCAGGCAATGCGACATAGGAATGTACCCTGGTTCTTCTAATAACAAATAACTGAGGATGACAATCGGTGCGGTGGTTCTAATGAAATCCATGCTTTTTTTCCCGAAATGTTTAGTTTTATCCACTATTCGTCCTGTGTGTACTGTTGTCGGAAAACGATTGATGGAAATCAGATAAGTATAAGCTAAAGTAGAGTTTTTCTTGTGATTTATTAGTTACCCGTTCATTTTGAAGACTTTGGATTTTTCGAAAACTTGTTCGGCCAGTCCGGCGCCGGCGCCGGCAAAGAAATTGTGCA
>JASJAZ010000265.1 GCA_030066785.1 Desulfobacterales bacterium
AGCCATGATGTTGGCCGCGTCGGGCCACAACATCTTAGTGCACGGGCGCGATCCGGTAAAACTGGAAAACGTGGAGAAAACGCTCTTAGCGCTGCCGAATGTCGGGCGTGTTGAAAGCTACGTGTCGGATCTATCGCACATGGCCGATGTAGAGGCACTTGCGAAGGCAGTGGCCGAAAAGCACGCTAAACTCGATGTACTCATCAATAATGCCGGTGTCTTTAGCGCACCCGATCTCATCACGCCGGATGGGCTTGATGTAAGGTTTGCTGTCAATACGATGGCACCCTATCTGCTGATGCAACGGCTTTTGCCTTTGCTGGGAGCGTCAGGAAGGGTGGTCAATCTCTCCTCGGCGGCGCAGTCGCCGGTCGATCCGGAGGCGCTGGCCGGACGGAAAAAGCTGTCTGATGATTTCACCGCGTATGCACAAAGCAAATTGGCGCTTACAATGTGGTCGCGCACTATGGCGATTTCGCTCAAGGATGCCGGCCCTGTCATCATTGCCGTTAATCCCGGATCGCTGCTCGGCACTAAGATGGTGAAAGCGGCTTTTGGCACGGCCGGTAAAGATATTCGCATCGGCGCGGATATTCTCTGCCGTGCGGCGCTGGCAGACGAATTCGCTACTGCTTCCGGAAAGTATTTCGACAACGATTCAGGTCAGTTTGCCTCGCCCCATGCCGAGGCAATGAATCCACATAAATCCGAAGAGATTGTGCGCATTATCGAAGCAGTTTTGGCAGAAAAAACACGATAACAACCTTAAGAAATTGATATGAATTACGACGGAAAAATTTACCGACCCTGGCCGGAGGCCAACAGTTTACTGATCCAGACAACTTTAGGCTGTACACATAATAAATGCACCTTCTGCGACATGTTCAGGGAGAAGAGATTTCGCATCAAAAAGATCGAGGAGATTTATAATGATATCGATGAAGCAAGGCAGATTTGTCGTCAGGTCGAATCCATCTTTCTCATTGACGGTAATGTGCTGGCTTTGAAAACAGAGTTTCTTTTAGATATTCTTGGAAACATCACCTCATCCTTTCCGGAATGTTCAAAAATTGCCCTCTACGCCGGGTTGAATGATCTTAGACGAAAATCTGTCGAAGAGTTAAAAGAACTGAGGCAGGCAGGGCTATCTTTGGTGTATACCGGTTTGGAGTCCGGCGACCGTATGACCCTTAAGCGAATAAAAAAAGGATTAACACCTGAACAGGCCGAGGAGGGAATGGCAAAGGCCAAAGCTGCAGGTATCGATATACTTGTTTCCATCATCTTTGGGATAGGCGGCAAAGAACGTTCCAGAGAACACATTGTTAAAACCACAAAGCTGCTCAACATTATGAAGCCTGAACAAATAGCGCCTATGGTTTTGGCGATCCAGCCGGGTACCGAATTGGAGAAGCAGGTTGAAAAAAGCGAATTCATACAGGCAACCCCATTGCAGATTCTAGAGGAGGAAAAGTACCTCCTGGAGAACCTGGCCGATTTTGACACTATGTACTGGGGAGATCACGGCAATAATATTGTATCTTCAAAGGGCAGGCTGCCGGCATCTCGAGAGCTGTTTCTGGGAAAGATTGACCATGCAATTGCCAATCATCCGGTTACAAAGCAGGAGGTACTCCTGACATCACCATGGTAGACGTTCTGGTTGGGATATTGCAAAAGCAATATCCGCGACAGGTTGCCACATCCGAGTAAATGAAGCGAACGAATTCAACTGCATGGTATGCGTCACCCATGAAGTTCCGACCGTTCCCTGTTCTGGTCGTTGCAGGTATAGTACCTCAACCACCTTTCTGCTGACGTCTATCGCTTCATAGGCCCCGGGAAAGATTTATTCTTGAAAAATAATACCCATCTGCAAACAGCCCATTTTTAATGGCACCGCCAGAGGAGATGATCAATTCACCAATCATGGCAGGGGCACCATGGCGTTTTTATCCACCGTTGTTGACAACACGATGGCCGTTTTGGTCTGCCCGAAAGGACTTAGACGTTCAACCACCGATTCAAGGGCGGGCAAATCTTTCACTTGCACGTGAATAATAAAAGAAGCATCTCCGCTTATATGGTGACAGGATGTAATCTCGTGCATGTCGTTAGCCAGTTTTTTTACCGCTTTGTAGTTTTGCGGATCGGTGGTCAGGTTGATAAAAGCCGCGACAGACCGGCCTATGGCCTCGGGCGCAATTCTGGCATGGAAGCCTTTGATGATGCCGGCTTCCTCCAGCTTGCGCATCCGCTCAGCCACAGCCGGGGCTGACAAGCCGACTTCTTTGCCGATACGACTGAGAGGCATCCGGGCATCGGCCTGCAGGACGGCAAGAATTTTTAATCCGATCTGGTCCAGCAGTTTTACATTTTGAAAGTCCACGCCTGAAGATCCTTTAATTTTTAAGTAAATCCACCCCAAAAAAATGGTTTGGCCATGGCATCCGTAAAGTGGATGATATAGTGTAGATGCTATGGATTCAACATTTTTTACACTGGCTGATTGCAGGATTTTAAATTGCATGGACAGCGTGGCCGATGCCGCCCAGTCATCAATGATGGCTATTAGGTATCCATGACCTGAGGCAGACATATGCTTGCGATAATACTTGATGGGTTTTTAACCGGTTTAATCCTTCAAATCGCCATAGGACCGGTTTTCTTTTTTATCCTCAATATATCTTTGCAGAAAACGATCATGGACGGATTGTTTGCCGTCAGTGCGGTGACACTCGCTGATTATATTTTCATCGCCCTTGCGGTACTGGGTGTTGGAAAGCTTTTGGAAAAACCTAAAATAAAACTCACCTTAGGAATAATAAGTTCACTGGTGCTCATTTTATTTGGCATCATCATGATTATATCGGTGAACCCAAGCAACCAGGTTAATAGCCCTGCCAACCTTAGTGAATCAAGCTATATCGCAAGCTTCATTTCAGCATTTCTATTAACAATTTCAAGTCCGCTAACCATTGTTTTTTGGACAAGCTTGTTTGCGGCCAAGGCCATCGAAAGGGGATATGCCCAAAAACAGTTGATATACTTTGGGCTGGCGGCGGGATTGGCCACACTCGTATTTCTGGGATCTTCGGTTACCCTGCTTGCAATCATGAGAGCTAAGATACCCGTTATGCTTCTAAGGATATCAAATATAGCAGTAGGATCGTTATTGATTTTTTATGGCGTGGTTCGACTATTTAGAATCGCCATAAATACGAAAAGAAATAGTTGATTTGAGTATTCATTAATTATGGAAGTTCTGTTTAGGGCCTTTCATAGTCAATTTGCAACCCTTTGGAACTGGGCAACCTCAAGACGATTGCAGAGAATAGTATTGGCAGGAACGCAATCGACGCTAATGAGAACCAAATTCCATAAAGATCGGCTACCTTTCCAATAATTGGCGCCGCCCCACCTCCAATTGCAACTGCGATTCCCAACGTAACACCTGATGAAAGCCCAACCCGATTCGGAAGATACATTTGCCCCAACACGATCGATGGGCTGTAGGTCCCATAAAGCAATAACCCGATTGGTAACAACAATAGCGTTGCTACCTGAACACTATCTGCCAGAATTAACATTGGTAGAAATATCGTTAGGCCGAAAAATCCAATCAGTATTACTTTTTTTTGTCCCAATCTATCGGCCAAACTACCGCCCAACAAATTTCCAAGTATGCCTGAGCCTGCAAAAGTTGTCAGTGCAATAGCTCCGGCTGCTTTCGATTGATCCAAGACATTAATCCAATAGATTGGGATAAAAGTATTAAGCCCGTAAAAAATGATTGATCGGCCGATAATCGCAATGGTCAACCGTGAAAATGCGCTCCAGTTATCTTTAGTGGGCCCGGTGCCTGATTCATCGCTATCTTCCCCCCGGCCTGCTGCCAGAGACTTAAATCTTGAAAACTGGCTGGACATCAGCAATGCCATAATGGACACAGGAAGGATCAATACAAGTGTTCCTTTGAGCCCCCATTGAAGCAAAGCTGCAGTCGCGATAATTGGACCGATGGCAAATCCTATGGTGCCGCCGACACCAAAAAGGCTCATTGCCGTTCCTTTCTTGGCTCCAGCTGCAAAATTAACCAATCGCGCTGCCTCTGGGTGGTAGGCGGCAATGCCAACTCCGCTGATAATAGCCAAAACCATGATCCATTCATAACTTTGACACATCCCCGTTAGTGCAAGACCCAAGCCCGCCAGCATCAGACCTGCCGATAACATCCATGGCTTTGAAAAACGATCCGCTGCGTGCCCGAACAGCGGCTGAACAATACTCGATGTCATATTAGCCGCGAACACGATGCCGGCAGCAGCTGCATAGGAAAGATCGTGAGCGGCAATAAAAAACGGGAGCAGAGCAGGCAATGCGCCCTGATTGATGTCGGTTATCAGGTGTCCGACTGATAATATTCCAATATGTCGATGCTTCATAGTTTTATACCCTTGTTGTGCAGAACCACTACCGATATATGATCCAATTTTATTTAAGATTGATCATAGCCTATGTAGATGGTATCTTACTTGCGCTATGCAGACAAAATATATCGCAAACCGGACAAAAACCACCCCTCCAGACCCTGTGGAGGATATTACCAGTGTTCCCCGACCCATTGTTGCGATGGCCAAAGAGTTTCCTTCCGGGCATTTGATTGCTTTCCACCAGCATAAGCGATCACAACTTTTGTATGCTTCATCAGGGGTTATGACGGTTACAACCAATATCGATAATTGGGTTGTGCCACCTTTTCGCGCCGTGTGGATACCGGCACGCACCAAACACCAAATCAATGTATCCGGCCATTTGTCCATGCGGACGCTGTATATTGATCCAGATTTTTTTTCAGGCCCATCTAATGAGTGCTGCGTGATTGCCGTATCTCCCTTGCTAAAAGAACTCATATTGTTTGCTGTAGGTCTACCGCGTCTTTATCCCTTAGGAGGGCAAGAAGAAAGGCTCTTGAACGTTATACTTGATCAAATCTGCAATATGAGCACCTCACCATTGCAATTGAAAATACCAGTGGATGAGCGTCTTAAGAAGATATACGAACGCCTTTCCAACAATCCTGGGAACAACCTGACATTGGAGGAATGGGGTAAAATGGTGGGGGCGACGGCGCGAACACTGGCCCGACATTTTCGCATAGAAACGGGGATGAGCTTTGTTCAGTGGCGGCAGCAGATTAGGATTTTGGAAGCACTGAGAAGATTAGGCATGAAAGAACCGGTTACAACGGTAGCCATTGAATTAGGATATGACAGCCCAAGTGCTTTTATATCCATGTTTAAAAAAGCGCTTGGCAAAACTCCAGGGCAGTATTTTGCTGAATGA